>USDK01000008.1 GCA_900553355.1 uncultured Lachnospiraceae bacterium | reverse complement strand
TATACAGAACGATCTTTTTTCCGATCACCTGTACAACCTGGGAATGGGTGCGCTCAGCGATCATCTCTGCCAGCGCCCGGGGATCATCGGCACAGTTTTTTAAAACACTGATCTTGATCAGTTCTCTGGCATCCAGAGCTTCCTGAACAGCCTTTGTAAGCTCTGGCGTCATACTGTTTTTCCCGATCTGGAAGATGGGGTCCATGGTCATGGCCAGACTCTTTAAATATGCTCTTTGCTTTGTCGTCATCGTACAAACTCCTTATTTATAATAATCGAACTGCAGTCCATACATACGGACTGTATCACCCTCCTGGATCCCCGCCTCTTCCAGCTCGTCCAGGATTCCTGTATCCTTTAAGAATTTCTGGAAGAAGGTAAATCCTTTTTCCGAATCCAGATTGGTATACCCAAGCATCTTTTCGATCTTCGGGCCTTCTACCACATATACGTCATCTTCTTTTGTTACCGTATACGGAAGATTTTCGTAGAGAAGCTCCTCCTCCGGGAAATATTCCTGCTGAAATACTACCGGTTCCTGATCCATCTTAGACAGCTGATCAGATACATAGTACAAAAGCTCCTGGATCCCTTCACCTGTAACACCGGAGATTGGAAATACCCGGTATCCCTTAGGTTCAAATTCCTTTTTCAGGCGTTCAACAGGATCTTCTCCCTCCGTATAAATCGCATCTGTCTTATTGGCGGCAATCACCTGAGGGCGCCTGGAAATCTCAGGATTATAGGCCTCAAGCTCCGCATTGATCTTATAGACGTCTTCCACCGGATCACGGCCTTCTGTACCGGCCGCATCGACCACATGGATCATCAGCTTCGTCCGCTCAATATGTCTCAAAAACTCATGTCCAAGTCCCAGCCCTTCTGAAGCTCCCTCGATCAGTCCCGGGATATCGGCAATCACAAATCCTCTTCCATCTGCAAGGTCCACAACCCCCAGATTCGGATTCAACGTTGTAAAATGATAGTTAGCGATTTTGGGCCTGGCATTTGTAACTCTGGAAAGAAAGGTAGATTTCCCTACATTCGGGAAGCCGATCAGTCCCACATCTGCAATCACCTTTAACTCCAGCTGCACCCACAGCTCCCTGGAAGGCTGGCCCGGCTGGGCATACTTGGGAATCTGCATAGTCGCCGTTGCAAAATGCTGGTTTCCAAGGCCGCCTTTTCCGCCCTTTAAAACCACCTGTCTTCTGTTTTCACCGGACATATCCGCAATGACCTTCCCGGACTCAGCTTCCTTGACCACCGTCCCCTCCGGCACCTTCAGTACGATGTCATCAGCGTCTTTTCCGTGGCATCTGCGTTTACCTCCCGGCTCTCCGTCTTTGGCCGCAAACTTTCTGCGGTGGCGGAAATCCTGGAGCGTATTTAAGCCCTCATCTACTTCAAAAATCACATCACCGCCGCGTCCGCCGTCTCCGCCGTCCGGACCGCCGTTTGGAACATAGAGCTCCCGGCGGAAGCTTACGTGTCCGTCTCCGCCTTTTCCTGATCTGATCAAAATCTTTGCTCTGTCTGCAAACATGGCATTTTCCTTTCCATAAACATTATACTTCCATCAGTATACCAAAAAAGAGTGCTGCATTCAACTGTCTCCAGTCCTCACGCAACACTCTTATGATACCCTGATTACTCAGCTGCTACCGGATAGATAGAAACCTGTTTCTTATCTCTTCCTTTTCTCTCAAATCTTACAACACCGTCCACCAGTGCGAATAATGTATCGTCGCCGCCGCGTCCTACATTTACACCTGGGTGGATCTTGGTTCCGCGCTGTCTGTAGAGAATGTTGCCAGCCTTAACAAACTGTCCGTCCGCTCTCTTTGCGCCAAGTCTCTTGGACTCAGAATCTCTTCCGTTCTTTGTAGAACCAACACCTTTTTTATGAGCGAAATACTGAAGGTTTAATTTCATCATGGTTGCTGCACCTCCTCGAATGTTAAATCAATATATTCTGCATAGTTCTCGTCATCTTCCATCTGTGTCAGACCTAAGACCATTGTCTTCATCAAAAGCTGTGTCTCTTTCCCCGGACTGCTGACAATCCTTGCATTCAGAATCCCTTCTGCTTCTTCTCCAAAAACAGATACTTCTGCGCCTGCATAAATCTCCAGTGCATTGACCGTATTGATCATCAGTACGGATGCTGCCGCACACACAATATCTTCTCCGGCTTTGGCATATCCGGCATGTCCTGTGGCGGAAAATCCGGTATATTCACCCTTTTTGTTCTGATAGATGGTTACATGGATCATTGGATACTCTCCAGAAAATTAAGCATTGATCTTGTTGATCTTTACAGCGGTATACTGCTGTCTGTGACCATTTTTCTTATGGTATCCAGTTTTTCTCTTAAACTTGTAAACAATGACTTTCTTCGCTTTTCCGTTTTCCACAACAGAAGCCTCAACGGTCGCTCCTTCTACAGTCGGATTTCCGATCTTCAGACCGTTATCGCTTACTGCAAGCACCTGGTCGAATGTATAAGTCTCTCCGGCTTCTACACCAAGCTTTTCTACTTTAATGATATCGCCTTCGGCTACTTTGTACTGTTTACCACCTGTTGCTATAATCGCGTACATATGGCACCTCCTATTATCATTACTCGCCAACTACGGTGTCTGTTTCCAGACTTTAAAAACCTCATTGTGCGGCATACTGTAATATAATAGCACAAGAACCACCGTATTACAAGTTGTTTTTCCAAAAAAATTAAAAATCCGATAATTCCAGAAGCTTCAGCGCATTGCCGAAAAAAATCAACTGCCGCTCCTCTTCCGTCAGAGGACACTCCTTCAGATACCGGACAAATTCTTTTTGTCCGGCCCATGGGGAATCTGTGCCAAACAAGATCTTATCTGCACCGTGATTACGAACGATACGCAGGAACTGTTCCTCGGGCACCAGGCCGAGAATATAGGCCGTATCAAAATAAACCGGCTGTCCCGTCAGATATTCCTCCACCTCATCCCAGCACATGTTCCCTCCAAGATGTGCCAGCACAAGCTTTTCGGGCTGCGTCTCACGGATGACTTCCAGAGCCATCTTTGGAGTACAATGGATATCTTCCGGACACTTCGGATCTACCCCTGCATGAACGCTGATGATCAGTCCCAGCTCCGATGCATAGGACACGATCCGTTTATAACGGATGTCATTAAAATAAGTATCCTGATAATCCGGATGCAGCTTAACACCTTTGACCCCGGCATCTTTGAGTCCCTTTAGTATCTCTTTATAATTTTCACATTCCGGATGGATTCCTCCAAAAGACAGGATCGGTCCTTCCTGAAATCCAAGTACAAACCGGTTGATGGAATCCACCTGGGAGGGCTTTGTCACTGCCGGAAGCGCCACAGACAAGTCTACGCCTGCCTTGCGCTCTGACCGGTTCAGATCTTCTCCGGTTCCTTCCGTATAAGGTTTGGTCTTACAGATCTCTGCCAGGAAATCCAGTGTCTTTTTTGCAATCTTTTCCGGGAATATATGGGTATGAAAGTCAATGATCATGACACTTTTCGCACTCCTTTATCTTGTCATAACAGTATCCGATGATGTCCCGTCTGGTAATGATCCCGATAAAATGGGACTGATCGTCCACCACCGGCACAAAATTCTGTTCCATAGCCCGTTCGATCAGATCTTCCATATCAGACTCCGCAGACACACACAGATAATCCATCCGCCGCTCAATCTTCATGATACTGATATCTTCGGCATCCTTCAGATTCAGCAGATTCCTTTTTTTCAGCGACCACAGAAGATCTCCTTCCGTGATCGTCCCTACGTATTTTCCTTCCCTGTTCAAGATCGGCACCGAAGAATACTTATGGTATTCCATGATCTCCAGCGCCTGGCGGAGAGTGTGATAGTCATAGATATACGCCACCTCACTCTTCGGTCTTAAGAAAAACAAAATGTTCATAAAACTCTCCCCTAATCTTGCTTTCTCTTAAAGCATGGTTTTTACAAAAATATCGTAAATCGCGCGAATCGCATCATTAAAGTCGTGATTGCGGACACCGATGATGATATTGAGCTCACTGGAACCCTGGTCGATCATCTTTACATTGACATTCGCATGGGCAAGTGCTGAGAAAATGCGTCCGGATGTGCCTCTGGTCGCACGCATTCCCCTTCCCACCACAGCAATCAGCGCCAGATCTGATTCCAGTTCAAGAAAATCCGGCTCTACCGCACGGTGGATCCCGGCGATTACTTTCTGCTCTTTTTCTTCAAACTCATCCTGATGGACAAAAATGGTCAGCGTATCAATTCCTGAAGGCATATGCTCGATTGAAATCCCATTATCTGCAAAGACTTCCAGTACTTTTTTACAGAAACCAACCTCCGAATTCATCATAGCCTTCTCAACAGTGATCGAGGCAAAATCCTTCTTCCCGGCAATCCCCGTAATGACAAATCTTGGCTTTCTGCAAGTGCTTTCCACAATCAGCGTTCCTTTATCTTCCGGAATGTTGGTATTCCGGATATTGATCGGGATTCCCTCTCTGCGCACCGGAAAAATCGCGTCCTCATGGAGTACCGTTGCTCCCATATAGGATAATTCGCGGAGTTCCCGGTATGTAATCACATCAATAGCTTTCGGATTCTGTATGATCCTTGGATCAGCGATCAAAAAGCCGGACACATCCGTCCAGTTTTCATACATATCTGCATGGACCGCTTTTGCCACGATAGAACCAGTGATATCTGAGCCGCCTCTTGAGAAGGTTTTAACAGAGCCGTCCGGCATTGACCCGTAGAATCCAGGAATAACTGCCCGTTCAGTCTCGGCAAGCACCTTTCCCAGCACCTGGTCTGTCTTTTCTGCATCAAAATTACCGTCTTCATCAAAAAAGATCACATCCGCTGCATCGATAAATGTATATCCCAGATATTCGGCCATGATCCGTCCGTTCAGATATTCGCCTCTGGATGCAGCATAATCTCTTCCGGTCTTTTTCATAAAGTTCTCCCGGATCACCTTGAATTCTCCGCTCAGATCCAGAGATAATCCAAGTCCGCTTATAATCTCATCATACCGCTCCCTGATCCTGGACAGGTACGCCTCAAATTCTTCTTCGCAGTCCTCTTCCTCCATAATGGCCGCCTTATAGCAGCCATACAACATGTCCGTTACCTTTGTATCATCCGGTGTACGTTTCCCCGGAGCAGAAGGAACCACGTATCTTCTGTCTGCATCCTTTCTGATGATCCGTCCCACCTTCTGGAACTGGGCGGCATCTGCCAGAGAACTTCCGCCAAACTTTACAACTTTTATCATTCTTCTGTCATCCTCCAAACTGCAATTCACTCGTGTTTTATTTTACATCATTTCCGAAGATCCTGCAATGATATCTCCCAAAGCTTCCAGCGGAAGATATCTGCCTTCCGGAGCTTTTGCGTAGAGATCCAGACGATGTACATGGTAAGGGTGCCTTTCTGGCTCAAGTCCCATATTTTTAAGAAAGGTATCCATGACAAGATCCGGTTTCAGATTCTCTTCGCTGCCGGCCGCAAGGAACATCCGGATCCGGCTGTCAGTAATCTCCATCTGGTAGATCATCGGACGAATATTTACTTCCCGTTCGCTTCGCTTTGTTTTTTTCAGCACGGTCAGATTGTCCTGCCCCAGAAAGGCTGTAAGGCCTGTACTCCATTCCTCCGGAACCGGAAGCGTCTCATACATGGATTTTGAAGACCGGAGCATGGAAATCTCATATGCCGCCGCAGCTACGATTGTCATGCCGCTGTCTTTTTTATCCTCAGAAATCTGCACGAAGCTCACTACATCTATCCCTTCTACCATTACCTGATTCAGCCTTCTTACCGCTTCGTCTGAGGCAACAGCCTTTGTAAGTTCGATGTCCAGGTATTCTCCATCGCTGGTAATCCCGATGCCAAGAGGCTGTGCGAAGGACATGATCATGTGCGGACTGTATCCGCTGGTAAATGCGATGGGAATATCAGCGCGGCGCATAGCTTTCTGAAAATAGCGCATGACATCCAGATGTCCGATGAAACGCATGACCCCGTATTTCCGAAATTTAATTCTTGCCTTCAATACAAACGCCTCCTTTCCACTTTGCCACACCACATCCGGAACACTGCATCCGGCAGTTCGGCGTCACTTCTCCCTTCATGGCGCGCTCCCATTCCTTCTTAAGGAACGATTTGGTTACGCCGATATCAATAAAATCCCATGGAAAAATCTCGTCCAGCGACCGTTCTCTCTGATTGTAAAATGCAATGTCTGTCCCTGTATTTTTGAAGGCCTGCATCCACTTCTCATTGTCGAACAGATCACCCCAGGAATCATAAAGGCACCCCAGACGGTATGCCTCACGGATTACTTTCCCCGTCTTCCGGTCGCCCCTTGCCAGCACTCCTTCCAGGACTGTCACCTCGGCATCGTGCCAGTGATATTTCAGGCTTTTTCTGTTCAGCTGGTCTGAAAAGGCATGTTTTACAACTGCCGCTTTCGCGATATATTCCTCATTCGTATACATTTTCGCCCACTGAAAAGGAGTAAATGGTTTAGGGATAAAAAAGGAGGTGCTGGTAGTGATCTGACATTTTCCATTTCGCTGATCCTTCGGGATTTCATAATAGCGTCTTGCAATCTTATCCGCCAGTTCCGGAATGGCACGCATATCTTCCTCCGTCTCCCCCGGAAGTCCCAGCATAAAATAAAGCTTCACCTTATTCCATCCTCCCTCGAAGGCCTGTCCGGCTCCGTCAAGAATCATTTCCTCGGTGAGACCTTTGTTGATCACATTCCGCATCCGCTGTGATCCTGCTTCCGGTGCAAAAGTCAGGCTGCTTTTCCGGACATCCTGTACTTTTTCCATGACGTCCAGCGAAAACGCATCAATTCTGAGAGAAGGAAGAGAGATATTGATCCCTTTTCCATGAAACTCCTCAATCAGAAAAGTAACCAGCTCTTTCAGCTGACTGTAGTCGCTGGAGCTTAAGGAACTTAAGGAGATCTCCTCATGTCCAGTGTTTTTCAGCATCTGATAAGCATACTTCTTCAAAACTTCCACATCACGCTCTCTGGTAGGCCGGTACAGCATTCCCGCCTGGCAGAACCGGCATCCCCTGATACAGCCCCGCATGATCTCCAGTACCACCCGGTCCTGTGTCACCTTGATAAACGGCACCACCGGTTTTTCCGGATATGTTGTCTCTTTCATATCCATGACCACCTGTTTGTGGATCTTTTGCTTTGCATGAGGATTAACCGGATCAAAAGACCGGATCGTCCCATCCTCATTATATCTGGTTTCATAAAATGACGGAACATAGATCCCCTCAATCTCAGCTGCAGCCTCCAGGAAATCCTGTCTGGAACCACCTCCTGCACGGTTCTTCTTGTACACTTCAAACAGACGGTCATAAACCGTCTCTCCTTCTCCGATATAGAACAAGTCAAAAAACTCTGCCAGCGGCTCCGGGTTATAAGTACAGGGACCTCCGCCGATCACGATGGGATCCTCCCAGGTCCGTTCTTCTGCATCCAGGGGGATCCCCGAAAGATCCAGAACCTGCAGGATGTTAGTGTAGCACATCTCATATTGGATCGTAATTCCCAGAAAATCAAAATCCTTCACCGGATCCTGGGATTCCAGAGCAAACAAAGGGATGTCCTCCTCTCTCATGACCTTGTCAAGATCCACCCAGGGTGAATATACCCGTTCGCACCAGACATCTTTTCTCCGGTTAAACATGTCGTACAGAATCTGGATTCCCAGATGGGACATGCCAATCTCATAGACGTCCGGAAAACACATGGCGAAACGGATATCCACCTTTTCCTTGTCTTTTATTACCGAGTTCACCTCACCCCCGATATACCGGGCAGGTTTCTCGATCTTCAATAATATTTCATCGTTTAATGCCAGTTTTCTCATAAAACCCTCTCTCTTTTTTGTAATGTAAAACATATTTATTTTACCATGTTTTTTTTCTCAAAATCAATAAATATGTTTGACTATCCCCCAAATATAATGAGGGCCTGCCATGTCTCCATGGATCAGCCCTCTAAATTTTATTGCTTCATTCTGTCTCTGCAGATTTTCTGTCCGCAGCTTGTCACTTTTCCGGCTTTCAGATCACGGGCGGTGACGGCTCTTTCATTTCCGCAGCTACACCGGCACATCCAGCAAGTCCTTCCATTTCTGTTCTCAGTCCGGTACAAAACAGTAAGAGTTCCGAAAACTCGTCCTGTCAGATCTTCTGCCACATTTCCTCTGTGGGCAGTCTTTTTCCCTACACATCCACAATCTTTTATGGTCCCTCTGACAAGATGTCTGGTGTTTACCAGAATTTCCTGTCCACAGTTACAAATGCACCGCTGATCTTATTCGCAGAAATTTTTCACGTTACCGTCAATCAGCTGCTTAATCTGGAATAAGCCAGGAAAAATCTGTGTCTGTATCCTGAGAAATGACCTCCTGGATCTGATCGCTGTCCACATCCATCACCTTCTGATCCTGTCGGTCCAGGGACACAAAAAAAGTAAACAAAAAACAGCAAAGAAGCAGCCGTATGCCAAAAGTTCCTTTCGGCACGGCCGCTTCTTCCTGCTCGTACAAACTGTGATAAGCAGCACCATATCTCGGATGTACTGCCGGTATCTTTCCCTTGTCACTATATAAAGATCTGGTCTGCTCCAACAGCTTGCTTCTACGTTTTTCTGACGTTTCCATGTTCATCACCTCTTGTATATCGTATGCGGTGACAAACTTATGTATGCTACCGGTCCGCCAGCTCCTTGATGATATCCTCCCAGCTGATTCCCTTTTCTACCATCAGCACCATAGCATGGTAGAGGAAGTCAGACAGTTCATATTTGACTTCTTCCGGATTCGGATTCTTTGCAGCGATTACTACTTCTGTGGCCTCTTCTCCGACTTTTTTCAAAATCTTATCGATTCCTTTATCAAACAGGTAGTTGGTGTAAGAACCCTCCTTAGGGTTTTCCTTTCGGTCCAGAATCGTTCCATATACCGATTCAAATATTTTCAACGGATTATTCTCATCGTAGTCTGTCCCGGCCAGAGGCTGGAAAAAGCAGGTAGGATTTCCGGTATGGCAGGCTGCCCCCACCTGATCCACCTTGGCAAGCAGCGTGTCCAGATCACAGTCAATGGTCAGTGATTTTACATACTGGAAGTGCCCGCTGGTCTCGCCTTTTACCCAGAGAGTCTGACGGCTCCGGCTGTAATAAGTCATCCGGCCGGTCTTGATAGTCTGGTTAAAAGCCTCCTCATTCATGTAGGCCAGCATCAGAACCTCCTGCGTCTTAAAATGCTGAACGATCACCGGGATCAGCCCTTGTTCATTGGTGTGGAACTGAGAAAACTCCATAATACTTTCAAATGAAGTCATTTTGATGTCCCTGGCCGTACACTTTTCCTTAAATTCATGGAAATTCATATCAGTCTGGCTGACATACTGGCCGGACAATCCTTTCACTCCCGGACATTTCAAAATCTTATAAAGCTCATCCTCTTCCATCGTATCTGTCACGATGACACAAGGGATATCTGTGATGTTCATGACAGAATCCAGATCCAGCCGGTGCATGAAAACAATTTCTCCGCAACATTCCTCAATTTTATGCTGATGCTTAAAGAGTGCGTCAAAATCATGCAGAGACACTGCAATCTTTTCTTTTCCAAATCTCTTGGCAGCGTCCTCCATCAGTTTCGGACTGTCCTGCTTGGAAAAATTGATAATGGCACGTTTAGCGCCTGCATACAGGATCTTTTTTACATCTTCCTGTCTCTTGACATTTCCACCGGCAATCATCGGAATCCGGATAATCCGGTTCATCCTTTTCATAAGATCGATCGCCTCGTCATGCTCCTCGTCAGAATCTGACAGATCGAACACGATCAATTCATCTGCTCCGTGATCACTGTAATATTTTGCCAGTCCGATGACATCCTCGGCCACTACCGTCCGGTCATCGAACCATTTTACCGCTTTTCCCCCTGCGATCAGAATACAGGGGATCAGTCTTTTATAACTTGCAACCATTTTGGCTCCATCTCTCCTTTACAAACTTCCTTTTGTGGTCCAGGCTCCCTGGATCCTTGGTTCTGCCTGGACAGCCATGTCGAGTGCCCTTCCAAAGCTTTTAAATAAAGCCTCTGCCATATGATGATTATTCTCTCCATCCAGAATCCGAAGATGCAGATTCATCATTCCATGACTGGATACTGCGTAGAAAAACTCATGTACCATCTCGGTATCCATCTCTCCGAGTCTTTGGACTGTAAAGGCCGCATCATAGTTCAGATATGCTCTTCCCGACAGATCTACCGCACACAGCGCAAGTGTCTCGTCCATGGGAAGAATACTGTGTCCGAACCTTCTGATTCCGGCCTTATCACCAAGAGCCTCACGGATTGCCTGGCCAAGCACAATTCCGGTATCTTCGATCGTATGGTGGCAGTCTACCTCCAGATCTCCTTTCACCTTCAAGGTCAGGTCAAAAAGACCGTGTCTTGCGAATCCGTCCAGCATATGGTCAAAGAATCCGACTCCTGTATCGATGTCCGTCTTCCCGGTTCCATCGATATTCAGGGTCAGTGTGATATCTGTTTCTTTCGTTTTTCTGGCACATGTTGCTGTTCTGTCCATATCTTGTCACCTCCAATTACGATTCAAACCGGACATGGATGGAATTTGCATGAGCAGTCAACTGTTCTGCTTTTGCAAACGCCTCAATGTCTGTATGGATTTTTTCCAGCGCATCCCGTGAATAAGCAATGATGCTGGATTTTTTGATAAAATCATCTACAGAAAGCGGAGAAAAGAATTTTGCGGTCCCATTGGTCGGCAGTACATGGTTCGGACCTGCAAAATAGTCGCCCAAAGGCTCACTGGAATACTCACCAATAAAGATTGCCCCTGCATTGCGGATCTTTGTCATCACATCATAAGGATTTCTTGTCTGAATCTCCAGATGTTCTGATGCAATCTCGTTCGCCGTTTCAATCGCTTCATCCATAGTGTCAGCCACCAGAATATATCCATAATTATCCAGAGATTTCTGTATAATCTCTGCCCGGGACAGTTCTTTTAAAAAGTTGTCCGTCTCATCAGAAACTTTCTTTGCCAGTTCCATACTGGTGGTCACCAGGATGGCGCTGGCCAGTTCATCATGCTCCGCCTGCGACAAAAGATCAGCAGCCACAAATCTGGGATTTGCCGTATCATCAGCAATCACCAGAATCTCGCTTGGACCTGCAATGGCATCAATACTGACGTGTCCGTAAACGGCTTTTTTGGCCAATGCCACATAGATATTGCCGGGGCCTACGATCTTATCTACCTTCGGAATGCTCTCCGTCCCATAGGCAAGCGCTCCTATGGCCTGGGCTCCTCCCACCTTGTAAATCACATCTGCGCCAGCTTCTTTTGCTGCCACCAGAGTATTCGGCGTAATCTTCCCATCTTTGCCGGGCGGAGTAACCATGACGATCTCATCTACTCCCGCCACTTTAGCCGGCACGATATTCATCAACACTGAGGATGGGTACACCGCCTTTCCTCCCGGAACATAGACGCCGACTCTGTGAAGAGGCGTCACCTTCTGACCAAGAATCGTTCCATCCGGCTGGCTGTCAAACCAGCTTCGCTGAAGCTGCTTCTCATGATAAGAACGGATATTTTTCAGAGCCTTTCGAATCACCTCAACCAAAGTCGGGTCTGCCAGGCGGTATGCTTCTTCAATCTCTTCTGCTGTTACTTTGATATTATCTTCTGAAATATCAGCCTGATCAAATTTTCTGGTATAAGAAAACAGAGCCTGATCTTTTTCCTTTCTGACATGCTCCAGAATCTCCGAAACACTGTCCTCATATTCGGAGTACTGATTAGGACTACGCTTCAGCAGATCCTCCAGAAGATTCTTCCGTGTTTCCTTATCTAGCTTCATTATTCTCATAGAATTCACTCTCGCTTTCTTCTGTATTTCCCTTCACTATATGGCCACATGCGCTCTCAGCATGGTCAGGATTTCCTTGATCCTGTCATTTTCCATTCTAAGACTCACCGGATTTACGATCATACGCGCAGACAGCGGACACACCTCTTCAAGAACCTTAAGTCCGTTTTCCTTTAACGTAGATCCGGTCTCTACAATGTCTACGATCACTTCCGACAGTCCTACGATAGGCGCAAGCTCAATAGAACCGTTCAGTTTGATGATTTCTACCGTCTGGTGCTTGGTATTATAAAAATAATCCTTGGCAATGTTAGGATACTTCGTCGCTACCCGGATCAGCTCATGATGCTGCAGAAGCGGAGCCGCATCCTTATGTCCGCAGACACACATCCGGCATTTCCCGAAGCCGAGATCCAGAACCTCATGGACTTTTCGCCCTTCCTCCAGGATGGTATCCTTTCCTGCCACTCCGATATCCGCCGCTCCATATTCCACATAAGTGGGGACATCAGGGCCCTTGGCCAGGAAAAACTTAAGTTTCAGTTCTTCATTTGTAAAAATCAGCCGGCGGGAACTTTTGTCTTTCATTTCTTCACAATTGATCCCGATCTTTTCAAATAATTCCATTGTCTGATTTGCCAGACGCCCTTTGGTAAGGGCAAATGTCAGATATCTCATGTCCTAACTCCTATCCGTACTGCTTAAGGTCTTCTGTTCTCCGGTAACCAGATTGATCATCGTGATCTCTCCGGACTTTTTGATATAGATCAGACTGCCTGCATAATATTCTTTTCCATATTCCACATACTGCTCTAATAGCTTGTCCCTGGACTTTTTGATCAGTTCTGTATTCTTTGCTTTTCGCCGGAAATCCTTTGCCAGAGCAACCGCCTCTCTTAACCGTCCCTCATCATAGAGAATAATTGTATTTTTTCTGGTATATACGATACGGATCTTCTGACGGATCAATGCATTCATCAGTTCATCGATAACGATAGCAAAACCGATCGAGGCCGACTGTTTTCCGAATTTTTCAACCAGGTGGTCATAGCGGCCGCCCTTGACAATAGCGTCTCCGGTACCATAGGTATATCCCCGGAAAATAATTCCTGTATAATATCCATAAGTCCCGGTCATGCTCAGGTCAAAAGTGACAAATTTTTCTACTCCGTACAGTTTCAGAATATCATAGATTTTCTCCAGCCGCTTAAGCGCCATCACTCCCTTGGAATTAGGAGCGATATTTCTTGCCCGTTCCAGGATCTCCACGCCGCCAAGCAGCTCGCCCAGTGCCGCAAAAGCTTCCCTGGAACTTCTTTTTACCTGTATGCCGTCCAGATACTCTTCCACACCGTAATAATTGCGGTTGGTGATCAGCTCGCGGACCCTCTCTGTCGCATCTTCATCCAGCGCAGCATCCTCGATCAGACTCTGAAGAAAATCCACATTGCTGACAGTCAGCTGAAATTCTTTCAGACCGATGGTCAGCATAGATTCGATGACCAGCGCAAGCATCTCTGCATCGGCCTCCGGAGAATCATCGCCCAGAAGCTCTGCCCCCATCTGCGTGGTCTCCCTTAAGCGTCCCTGATAGCTGGAATGATTCACAAAGGTGCTGCCTGTATAGCATAAGCGGATCGGCAGTGTCTCCTCCTGAAACAAGGTGGCTGCCGCACGGGCGATGGACGGGGTAAAGTCCGGTCTCAGCACCAGCGTGTTCCCATCCTTGTCAAAAAACTTATATAACTCTCTGGAAGATATCGTCCCGATTTCTTTGCGGAACACGTCAAAATATTCAAATGTAGGGGTCTGGATATCATGATACCCATACATATGAAAAACTTTTTTCAGCCGTCCTTCCAGAGCCAGCTTCTTTCCGCATTCTACATTGTATATATCCCGGACTCCTTCCGGTGTATGAAGTAATTTTTTCATAAATCCTCCGTATATCTTCAATCTATATCACTTTAGTGTGCTACCATATTAAAACCTTTTTTGAATTATACGCACTTTCCTATTCTTTGTCAAGCTGGTCACGGATCATAAGATCCCTGTTCAGCGCATCCAGGTATGGAATATAATATCCTCTTGTAAGCTCCAGAAAGAATGCCGGATCCAGTTCCTCAAACCGGAAACTCTTTCTCCCCCCTTCTTCCGCCCGTTTCCAGAACACATACAGCTCCTGAAAGCGCAGATAATAAAGGATATTTCTGGTTGAATAGTAAATCAGCACAAAAGCAATCCCTTCCTGCTTTTCAAATGCCTTCATAAAATTAACCTGGTGCTCATGAATATTCTGCAGGGGAAAAGTGTCTGCCACACATTCCTTGGCATCGAAACATACCGGAATTCCCTGAACAGCGCCGATATAGTCAACGGTACTTCGCTGGTCAAAATAGGCCAGCGTGATCTGACGATGTTCCTTATCCATCCTGACCGGCGTGATGGGGGTCGGAATTTTCTGGATCAGAGCCAGTCCCTTTTCCAGATACCATTCATTGGTCCGGTTGACCATCTCTTCTAATGTAGAACCTCTAAGGCCTCTTGAATTCCATGTTGCCATTTTGTCTCCTCTATGATGTTCCAAAACTGCTTTGGAACCTTTGCATAATATGTCTGTCCGGAAAGATGATCCAGCGGATTTTCCATCTCCGGGAAGGTCAGTGAATAAGCATGGAGAAGCTGAGAACGGACTTTCCCATTTTTCCGGAACGTCTCATTCCACCTTGTATCCCCATATTTCGGATCTCCCAGGATAGGATGACCGACAGAGGCAAGATGCGCCCGGATCTGGTGAGTCTTGCCGGTAATCAGATGGACACTTAAAAGAGTCATTTCCTGATTCCATGCCACCGGAACATATTCCGTCTTGACGGCGTCTCCACCGTCTGTATTGATCCGGACCATATTGGTTTTTTCATCCTTTGACAGAAAGCCCTCGATCCGTCCTTTTTCTCTGATACATCCCTTTACAATGCACAGATACCACTTTTCAATTGAGCGGTTCCTGAAAACCTCTCCCAGCTTCTGCAGAGCCGCCAGAGTCTTCCCCGCCGCCATAAGACCGCTGGTATTCCGGTCCAGCCGGTTGCAGATCGACGGATGGAAGGTCCGAAGCTCTTCCCGGGTAATCTGATGACTGTCCAGCAGGTAGGCAGTAAGTGCTTCCACCATGGACACATCCGTCTTTCTGGCTTTCTGGGACAACATACCGGAGGGCTTGTTCAGCAGAAGGATCTGTTTGTCCTCATACACAATATCCAGAGGAATCCTTCCTTCTGTCTGCGCCTTTTCCTCCCCTGCAAATTTCCGGATCGTATCCTCCGCCAGAAAAAGCTTTACCGTATCCTGCGGCTGAAGTATTTCTTTCCCGTTCGCTTTTTTCCCATTCAGGACGATATTCTTTTTCCGAAGCATCTTATAAAAAAAGCTGACAGGAGCTTCCTTCATATATTTTTTTAAAAACTTGTCCAGCCTCTGTCCGGCCTCATTTTCTTGAATCTTAATCTCTTTCATAGTAGTCCTTTTCAGAAACACCACCAGGTATCTACATCGCCAGGCTCAGAATAATATTTAAAATAGCCTGATCTCTCCGCCTGTCCGGCTTCTGCACCGCTGCAATATTATTCATTCCCTCCACCCTGGCAAGAAAGGCGTGGTAATCGTGGAAAATCTTCACCGTCATCTTATCATAGCAGTTATTCTTCAGAGTGGTCTTGATATGACGCGCAAGCACAGTCTCATTTGTCTTCTGACTGCTGGTATATCCACATACCACGTGTCCGGAAACCACGACTGCATCCACGGGCATTACTTTTTCCGTGCTGGTAATAATCAGATCATAAGCTCGCATGAGAAGCCCTGCCTTTTCTTCCAGCTCCTGGTAAATGCCTGCGTCAATACTTTTATGGGGGGCCATGGTGATAAACTCTACCAGCATTTTTGATGCCGGAAGACATCCCAAAATGGCCGCCACGGTAAACAGGTTCATTTTTGTGCCGGTCTGTACATACCCCAGAACAAAGACGGCGATGACGATTGCAAATTCTATGATAGCCAGCATCAGATACCGAAGCTTTCTTGCTTTGATATATCCTGGCTGTCCCTTTTCGATTTTCATGTTTCCTTTACACTCCCTTTTCTTTATCTTATCTGATTGGCCCATTTCATAAACAAGGCAAGACAGGCATCCGGCAGCAGTCCGCTGAAAAATCTGGCAGCCTTCATCGGCATCCCATAGACCGATACAGCCTTACCACTGACCGCATCCTGCAAAGCCGTCCGGACCACTTTCTGCACATCCGCTCGAAAGGTGGTCTTCAGCGCCCCAGGTAATTCTCCGGATATCTTGAAAAATTCCGTATCCACAGGACCTGGACATACGGCAGTCACTAAGATCCCCCTTGCCCGCAGCTCTTCCCTGAGGGCGACAGACAACCGGTATACATACGCCTTGCCTGCGGCATACACGGCAAACCCCGGCTGTGGAGCAAAAGCCGCAGCAGACGCAATATTGATAATCCGGCTCCCCTTTGACAGACAAGGCAGACAGATGCCGGTCATTTTCGTCAGCACCCGGCAGTTCAGATCGATCATCTCCAGCTGGTCTTCAAGGGAAATCTTTTCAAAACCTCCCATTTTCCCAAAGCCCGCTGCATTTACCAGCATCCGTATCTCTGGCTCCTGCTTTTTCAGTTCTTCTTCGATTTTCTCAAAGGTTGCATCCTCCCTGAGATCCCCGTCAAAAATCCGTATGGGAACGGAACACTCTTCCTTCAGTTGCTTTAAGCGCTCTGTTCTTCTTGCTGATACCCAGATTTCATCCAGATGCCGATACAGACCCGGGATCTGTCTTACAAATTCCCGTCCCATTCCGGAAGACGCCCCCGTAACCAGTGCGATTCTCATTTCTTTCCCTTCTTTTTATGAACATTTCGGATTGTCTTTTTCTTTTTTGTTTTTTGGGGATTCTTCGCCGGCTCACTCTTTTTCGGACGGATCAGACAATGGCGGTCATACCCGACAAGGTCCATGCGTCCCGCCTTTTTCAGCGCCTCCAGGACCAGGTCATAATTTTTCGGATCCCGGTACTGGATCAGCGCCCTCTGCATCGCCTTCTCATGGGGATTTTTCGGCACATAAACCGGCTTCATATTCCGGGGATCCACCCCCGTGTAATACATACAGGTAGAAATCGTAGACGGCGTAGGATAAAAATCCTGTACCTGCTCCGGCATATATCCCAAATCTCTTAAATATTCTGCCAGCTTTACCGCCTCTTTCATTGTCGATCCCGGATGGGAGGACATCAGATAAGGCACCAGATACTGATCCTTGCCCAGTTCCCTGTTGATCTTCTGATATTTTTTTACAAAAGACTGGTAGACGTCATTTTTCGGCTTTCCCATCTCTTCCAGCACCGCGTCCGACACATGCTCCGGAGCCACTTTCAGCTGCCCGCTGACATGATATTGACAGAGTTCCCGGAAAAATGTATCATCCGGATCTGCCATCACATAATCAAACCGGATCCCCGACCGGATAAACACCTTTTTTACCTTCGGAATTTCTCTTAATTCCCGGAGCAGGCGGACATAGTCTGTATGATCCACTTTCAGATTTCTGCATGGCTTTGGAAACAGGCACTGCCGGTCTTTGCAGACCCCGTGGGTCAGTTGTTTCTCACATGACGGCACCCTGAAATTTGCCGTCGGACCTCCCACATCGTGGATATATCCCTTAAAATCCGGATCCTCCGTCATCTTACGCGCTTCCTGAATCAAAGACTCATGGCTTCTGGTCTGAAGAATCCTTCCCTGGTGGAATGTCAATGCACAGAAACTGCATCCGCCAAAACATCCCCGGTTGCTGATCAGGCTGAACCTGATCTCCGAGACCGCCGGGATCCCTCCCTCTTTTTCATAAGAAGGATGCCAGGTCCGCATATAGGGATAACCATATACCGTATCCATTTCCTCCTGGTCAAGGGGCCGGGAAGGCGGATTCTGTACCACATACAAATGGTCATTATAGGGCTCCGCCAGGCATCTTCCGGTAAATGGATCCGTGTTGCAGTACTGTATATAAAAACTTCTGGCATAGGAAAGCTTATCTCTCCTCATTTCTTCATACCCCGGCAGAATCACAGGCTCATAGACATTTTTAAGAGAACTGGTCCGAAATACTGTCCCGGGAATATAGGTCAGATCCTTGATATCAATCCCTGCATCCAGTGCATCTGCAATCTCCAGGATCGAACGCTCCCCCATTCCGTAGGAAATCAGGTCAGCTCCTGAATCCAGCAGGACCGAACGCTTCAGACGGTCAGACCAGTAATCGTAATGAGCCATCCTGCGAAGGCTCGCTTCAATACCGCCAAGAATGATGGGCGTTTTTTTATAGGTCTGGCGGATCAGATTCCCATACACCACAACGGCATAATCCGGACGTTTTCCGATCACGCCGCCTGGCGTATAGGCATCGGTTCTTCTTCGCTTTTTTGAAACCGTATAATGATTGACCATAGAATCCATGTTTCCGGCCGATACCAGAAATCCAAGCCTGGGTTCTCCATACTCCGTGACAGATTCCTTGTCTCTCCAGTCCGGCTGGGCAATGATCCCTACTTTATAGCCATGCGCCTCCAGATGCCGGGTGATGATCGCAGGGCCAAAAGAAGGATGATCTACATAAGCATCCCCGGATATATATACAAAATCCACCTGGTCCCATCCTCGCGCCTCCATATCTTTACGCCCAAGGGGCAAAAAATCATGTCTCATTCCAGCACCTCATAAGTCTCGTTTTGGATATCATAATAATCCTGTATATAGTAATCAGCAAGTTCTCTTTTTTTCCGGATCTGCGGCCTGGAAAAATCATCTTCCACCGCACAGACTCTCATGCCGGCATTTTTCCCGGCCAGGATCCCCATAGGCACATCCTCGAACACCAGGCACCGGTCCGGAGAAAGATTCATTTCTCCAGCCACCATCAGATAGACGTCCGGAGCCGGTTTCCCGGCGCCTGCCTCTCCAGCCGTTCGCACTACATCAAACAGATCAGCAATCTCAAGAGCACGCAGAGCTTCTTCCGTCAGTTCTCTGGCGTTGCTGGTGGCAATACCGATCTTTTTCCCCTGCCTCCGCATCTGGCAGATAAAGGAATAGACACCATCCTTCATCTCCACCTGGGTGCAGTACTTCTCCCGTGCCATCAGGATCCATTCATCCATGACTTCCTGTCTGGTACATGCAAGCTGGGGAAAAGTGTCCAGAAAATACTGGGCTACCTCTGAATAACTCATACCTTCCATAGCCTCATGAAAATGTTCCGGCTTTGTCAGATTATATTTTTCCAGATAATCATCGTCAATAGACGGCCATATCCACATAGAGTCCAAAAGGGTCCCATCCATATCAAAAATAATTCCTTCAATGCCCTCCAGCATCTTCGTCTGTAACATTAATCAGCTCCTCTTTCGTCAACAGCCGGTACTCTCCCGGCTTTAGTTCTGGATCCAGCGTTAAATTGCCCATAGTCAGGCGCTTCAGGTAAATCACCTGCATCCCAACGGCCTGGAACATCCGCTTGATCTGATGATATTTTCCCTCCTGAATCGTAAGGAGTACTTCTGAGATCCCGGCGCTCTTCTGGATCTCCATTCTCGCCGGTTTTGTCCATTCCTCCTCTTCATCTGTTCCAATATTGATTCCCTGACGGAATGCGTCCTGCTCTGCCTTTGTAACCATTCCATCCACACGGACAAAGTAGGTCTTGTCCACATGCCTTGCCGGCGACAGAAGTCTGTGAGCCAGGGCGCCGTCGTTGGTAATCAGAAGGAGACCTTCTGTATCTTTGTCAAGTCTCCCGGCCGGAAACAGATCCTTTCTTTTTTTGTCTTTGATCAGGTCGACCACAGTAGTGTCTTTTGGATCCTTCGCCGCCGATACCACGCCTGCCGGCTTATTCAGCATATAATACTCAAAGGCCGCATACTCTACCAGATTCCCCTGCAGACAGACACGGTCATTTTGTTCATCAATCTTTTCTTTTGGTTCCAGGACGGTATCTCCATTGACTGATACCAGGCCTTTCCGGATATATTTTTTTACTTCCTGCCGGGATCCTGCACCCATCTCAGCCAGGAATTTATCCAGCCGCATCATCCGCAGATCCTCCATCCCGGAAGATATTTGTTCTTCAGAACGCCCCGGCTTACTTTCCCCCATCCAAGAGGATAGCCGTCTACACACACCAGATGCCAGCCCTGGGCTCCATCTTTTACCAGGCTTTCCACATCCAGAGTCTCTCCCTTCAGGTAACGAATCACTCTTTCATCGTCAGCCGCAAGATCGATACAGGAATCATATTCATCCTTTCTAAGAGCCATGGCAAAAGCCTGGCTTGGCTCAAACCGGTTTTTCTTCAGTTCGCCAAGCAAAAGGCCTGTCCGCAGAAAACGAAGTCCCTTCATATCCGGCAGCCCTTCCGGCATCTCATAGATCTTGTCCCCCCGTATTTCCAGCCGTCCTTCATCCAGAGGTCTCTGGATGTGCGTCCAGAATTCTTTCAGTTCTCCGGGAACCTTTTTCTTCCTTCCCGGAACCATTACTGGTTTTTCTTCTTCTTTTTTCCCCTTTTGAAGGAGCGCCAGGTAATGTCCCTCTCCCTTCATCCGGTGAGGGAAAATGCGTACAGTATCCTTAAGCGCCTCCGGTCCTCCCGGTACCCTTTCCGGCATTCCCTGCGCGAATCCTTCATACGGCTCCATCGGAAGGATCTGAAATTCTGGATACGTCTCAAGAAGATGTACAATAATCTGTTCGTTTTCTCTTTCGTCAAAAGTACAGGTGGAATAAAGCATCATCCCACCCGGCTTCAGCATTCGCGCAGCCTGAAGAATTACGTTTTTCTGAATATTACTGAAAAACTCAGGGCCGTGCTCTTCCCAGGCGCGTACCATCTTCCGGTCCTTCCGGAACATTCCTTCCCCGGAACAAGGCGCATCAATCAGGATCTTATCAAAATACTCCGGAAAATACTGTTCCAGTCTTCCCGGTTCCTCACAGGACACCAATACATTTCCGATTCCGAAAACCTCGATATTTTTCAACAGTCCCTTTGCCCTGGAACTGCTGATATCATTGGCAGCCAGAAACCCTTCGCCTTTCAGACGTGCTCCAAGTTCTGTGGCCTTTCCGCCCGGCGCCGCACACAGATCCAGCACTTTGTCTCCCGGCTCTATCGGCAGTCTGTTGGCCGGCGTCATTGCACTTGGCTCCTGCAGATAATAGAGTCCGGCATAATAATAGGGATGCTTTGCCGGCGATACCGTTTCCCCATCGTAATAAAATCCATTGGAAATCCACGGAACCGGCCGGATTGGAAACGGACAGATCCGCTCAAACTCCGGAACAGATATTTTCCTGGTGTTGACCCGCAGCCCGTAATATCTGGGTTCTTCATAGCAGGCTATGTATTCGTCAAACTCTCCTTTCAGGAGATCTTTCATTTTTTCCTCAAAGGTAAGAGGCAGATTCATAGCATTCCTCCAGTTCTATTTTTGCACATACATATTTTAGTATAACACATCCCATCCCATAACTCTAGGAATATGCATATTTTAATTTGTCTTTTTCCAGATACCGCAGCAGATAATAAGGATTAAAACTGATTTCATTTTCATCCTGGTAAAGATAGATTCCAAAATGAAGATGTACATCAAATTTCCCTACAGTTCCCTCTGGACCATATCCAGAATCTCCCATGTATCCCAGAAGCTGACCGGCCTTTACAAAATCTCCTTCTTCCAGGTCGGCATAAGATTCCAGATGGGCGTAGTAATAATAGGTACCACTATCTGACGTAATCCCGATCCTGTAACCGCCTTTTTCCAGCCATCCCTTATTTGTCACGGTTCCGTCTGATATACTTAAGACCGGATAGATCCCCCTTTCATTCCTTAAGGCCATGATATCTGTGCCCTCATGGCCGTTTACCCCCTTGTATTTCCGCTCACTCATCCAGGAATCAGTGAAGGAAATTTTAAGGGACTTATCCACAGAGGATTCGGGAATCGGGAAATAAATCGCTTCTTTTTCCACATTTTTCAGGAAAGTTTTACACTCCAAAGACAGGTAATCCTCTTGTTCCCACATTTTTTCACTGAAAAATCCACTCCTATATTCCGGATCATCCAGCGTCTGCTTCTGCATGCCGAAATACCTGCCCTTTTCATACATTGATTCAGTCCCCAGAACACTGAACAGCGCAAGAAGAAAGAGAAGTACCATATAATTTCTGTAAATCCGATATTTCACGACAGCATCCTTCCTAACCTGTTTTGCCGATTCATACCAGTGTATGCAGACGGGCGAAAAAAAAGACCGGCTCTCCAAAAGGTGGAAAGCCGGCCATTTTCGTTTCTCTGTCACTTTATTTGCATTTCTTTAAGATCGCCAGGAGATATTCCCAGGTTCTCTGTGTAGATGCAATATCCAGATGCTCATTAAAGGAATGGATATCCAGAAGATTAGGTCCGCAGGATACACAGTCCAGATCCGGGCGTTTACCAAGGAAGAGACCACATTCCAGTCCCGCATGTACTGCGGATACAACTGGTTCTTTTCCGTATAATTCCTTGTAGGTCTCTACCATAAGAGGACGAAGCCTGGAATCCTGTTTATACTGCCATGCCGGATACTCTCCGGTCGTCTCACCTTTTCCTCCTGCAAGGATGGCACACTGCTCTACCTGCTCACGCATCTGCTGCTTTCTGCTCTCTACGGAACTGCGGATCAGATACTGTGTTGTCACAGAAGTATCATCACACTCAATCACGCCAAGATTCAGCGAGCTTTCTACAATTCCCTTCAGCTTACGGCTGTATTCCTGTAAGCCGTTCGGGCAGATCTCCAGATAAGCGATAACTCTCTTCGTAGAATCCTTATCATAAGCATCCATATGTACGTCATTCTTTGTCTCAAAATCTACTGCCAGACCAGGCTCTTCCCCCATAAACTCATCCAGCCAGATCTTCTTCATTTCTTCTGTCATCTCAGCAACCTTTCCGGCCTGGTCAGACGGAACCAGCACGCCGGCCGTCGCGTTCATTGTGATGACATTATCCTTGCTTCCTCCAGAGATTTCTGTCAGGCGCAGGTCTGTCTCTTTCCCCAGACGATACAGAAGCCTGCCCATCATCTTGTTGGCATTTCCTCTCTGTTTATGGATCTCATTTCCAGAGTGTCCTCCCAGAAGGCCATGGATCTTGATCGTTACCAGGCTGCCCTCAGCCGGTTCTTTTTTCATCGGGATCACGGTCTTATAGAAGATACCGCCTGCACAGCCTGTTGTCAGGATACCTTCCTCTTCGGAATCAATGTTGATCAGCATCTTCCCCTTTAACTGTGACAAATCGACCGCTTCTGCTCCGCCCATACCTGTCTCTTCATCCACAGTAAACACCGCTTCGATTGGCGGATGCTCAATGTCATCACTGTCCAGGATTGCCATTGCCATCGCTACTGCAATGCCGTCATCTCCTCCAAGGGATGTGTTCTTCGCACGGACATAGCCGTCTTCCACGTAAAGCTCCAGCCCGTCTTTCTTGAAATCGTGGTCGGAATCCGGAGTCTTCTCGCAGACCATGTCAAGATGTCCCTGCAGAATTACCGGCTCGCTGTTCTCATATCCGGCAGTTCCCGGCTTTTTGATGATGACATTATTCGTGTCATCCTGAGAGACCTCCAGGCCTCTCTCCTTTGCGAAGGAGACGCAATAGTCGCTGATCCGCTTCGTGTCAAAAGTCTCATGCGGTATTTTGCACAGCTCCTCGAAGAAATGAAACACCTGTTTTGGCTCAAGATTGTCTAATACTGCCATTTCTATATACCTCTCTTCTTTTGATAGATTTTCTAGCTCTATTATGAAACATTCGGAATAAAAAATCAACCATGCCCATAAATATTGATAAAAGAAATCCCTGGAAGGCGGTGCATGATTGAAACGTTACTTTTCTGCCTCTGTTTCCATCCTTTTATTTTTTCTGATGCTGCTGTTTCCAGAGCTTGTGTTCCAGGGTTCTTCAAATGGTCTTCTGCTTTGGTTCCGGACGGTTCTTCCTACTTTGCTTCCTTTTTTCATCGCATCAAATTTTCTGCTCCGTACCGACGCAGCTTTATGGCTTTCCAGGCTTGCCTTCCCTGTTCTGGGCCGTTTTTTTCACGTGTCTTTGTACGGTTCTTTTGCCATGATCACAGGCTTTTTCTGCGGATGCCCGATGGGCGCAAAAGTGACTGCCGATCTTCTTGACAAACAGCGTATTTCCTTGCAGGAAGGAAAATATCTTCTTTCTTTTTGTAACAATACAAGCCCTGGATTCATCGTGAGCTTTCTCGTCTTCCAGTGTCTTCAGGCTCCTTCTCTGGCTGTGCCATCCCTGATGTTGATCTTAGGCGTTCCACTTTTATGCAGTCTGTTTTTCCGGAAATTTTTGCATATTTCGTCTCCACGCTTCGACTCCCATATGCCGGCTTCCAGAAATTCCGGCAGTTCCCTTCCTGATTCTCTCATCGACACCTGCATTATGGATGCCATCGAAAACATCACCCGGATCGGAGGATATATTATGCTGTTTTCAATTCTGTTCACTTTGTTATCTTCCCTTTCATGGCTGCCGCTTCTATTCCAAGTCCTTCTGATTCCTTCCATGGAAATGACAAATGGTGTCATTTATCTGTGCAGCCTGGATCTCTCGCCTGTGGCCTGTTATACTGCGGTTATGTTTCTTACCTCTTTCGGAGGCCTTTGCTGTGTCGCTCAGACAGCCTCTGTAATCCGTAAGACTGATCTTAAGATTTTTCCCTATATTGCAGAAAAGCTGGCCACCGCAGTGGTGACCAGCCTGATTTCCTGTCTTTTTTTTACTTTTATTTTTAAAAATTAGTTTTTCTTACTCCAGTTCAATATTTTCACTGAGATCATATTCTTCCTGTTCCGGAGTCTCCTCGGCGGAGCCATACTCAGCCTCCAGTCCTCTGGAAGACTGTTCTGGAATCTCCAGCTCAGAACGGTTGTTACGGACCATATCATAGCACTCCTGCAGAGAATTTACCAGTCCGTCATACTTGGTCGTATAGCTGTCCAGTGTATGTCCGATAATACTCTCTGCGTTCGCCAGCAGATCGTCAGTATACTGCATGGCTCCAATCCGGATGTCATTGGCATCACTGGTCGCATTGTCCAGAATCTGCTGCGCCTGCTCTGTGGCGGCGGTTACGATCTCATTAGCCTGGGCATATGCCTGCTGCATGATCTCATGCTCGCTGACCAGCTCATTTGTATGAATCTGTGCCTCTTCAATCATGCTGTCAGCCTTGGCCTGGGCATCCGCAAGGATGGCATCCTTGTTTGCAATAATCTTCTGGTAACGCTTTATCTCATCAGGGGTTTTCATCCTAAGCTCCCGAAGCATCTCGTCCATCTGATCCTTGTTTACGATGATCTTTGATGTGGACAAGGGCTGGAATTTACAGCTGTCGATGTACTCCTCGATCTCTTCAATAATCTGTTCAATACGGCTGCTCATAATTTACACTCTCCTTTTAATTTCATTTTCTCCCTGATACAGTCTGATACATAAGCAGGTACAAATTGAGAAATATCCCCTCCAAAAGCTGCCACTTCCTTCACCGTGGTAGAGCTCAGATAAGAATGTTCCAGACTGGTTGTCAGGAACACTGTCTCTATTCCCGGCTCCAGCTTATGGTTCGTCTGTGCCATCTGCAGCTCATACTCAAAATCAGTGATTGCCCGAAGTCCCCGGATCACCATGCCGGCGCCGGTTTCCCTGGCAAAATCTACCAATAACCCTTCAAAAGGAACAATTTTTACATTTGGCATCTCTTTTGTTACTTCATTTAACATTCTAACACGTTCTTTTACAGAAAACAACGGGCTTTTTGCTTTATTATTGAGCACTCCGACAATTAATTCGTCCACTAATTTTGCGGATCTTTGTATAATATCCAGATGACCGAACGTGACCGGGTCAAAACTGCCCGGATAAATCCCTTTTAACATATCTCTTTCCTTCCCGACGGTGTGAAAAACACATGTTTATTCGTCTTATATTCTTTATTTTTCAATAAGTCATATCCCAGATCAGGCACATAGTCCAGGTCCGTTTCCTTTGACGCCTCTACGATCACTACTCCACCGGGGGCAATCAGTTCTGATTCTGCCAGATAGGAAAGAACCTTTTTCTCCCACTCCTTTCCATAGGGAGGATCCATAAAAATATAATCAAACTGCTTTTCTCCCTCCAGCTTATAGAGTGCTGTCATCACATCCATAGACATTGTCATTGCCTTTGACTCCAGATGAGTCTTTCTCAGATTCTCCTTCACACATGCCATGGCCTTCTGATTATTCTCCACAAAAACGGCCTCCCCGGCTCCCCGGCTTAAAGCTTCGATCCCGATGGCTCCGCTTCCGGCAAACAGATCCAGAAAATTACAGTCATACAGATAGGGTGCGATCATATTAAAAAGTGTCTCTTTGATCCGATCGGTCGTCGGTCTGGTATCCATACCTTCTACAGTCTTAAGCTGTGTGCGCCTGGCACTTCCGGCGATCACTCTCATTGAAAAATTCCTCCCCTCTTTTTATTTACAGATGAAGGCCTCTGTAACGATTGATACAGGCAAACAGCTCTTCCTTTCTGGCAAGACATAGATTTCCCGGCAGTTCTCCTCCTGTCAGGACTGCAAGTCCTCCTTCTTCTATCTTGCCATATAGCTCATCCACTGTCTGTCTGACCGTTCGTTTCCCATTCAGCATCTTTTCTTCCAGATACTTCATCATATAGCCCAGACAGTTCAGCTGTTCGCTGTCTGCAAGCTGCTCCACATATCTCAGATCAATGTGTTCGTTTCCAAATGAGATCCCGTCTCTTCCCATCGTCTTGATCTTAATCCTGCCTTTATGGTAAATACCCTGATTTTTTCCAGGCCGCCGCTCAAATCCAGGCACCCTTGCAGGCGTCTCCGGGAAATGAAGTTCCGGATAGCTTCTGGCAGCCTCTTTCGCCTTTTCGGTAATATCCTTTGGCTCATAATGATCCATCTGGATGATCTTATCTGCAATCTGGAAATATGCCCCGGAGCTTCCGGCTACCAGGATGGTAGAAATCCCTTCTTTCTCATACAGATCCCTGGCTCGTTCAATAAAGGGGGTGATCGGTTCCATATCTCTGTGAATCACCTGCTGCATCAGTTCATCCCGCACCATAAAATTCGTAGCGCTGGTATCCTCATCGATAAGAAAGGCAGACGCACCTGCCTCTATCGCCTCCACCACATTGGCAGCCTGGGAAGTGCTGCCGCTGGCATCCTCAGTATAAAACGCCAGGGTATCTTTTTTATTAGGCAGATCATTGATAAACATGGAAATATCTGTATGCTTGATACTTCTTCCGTCTTCTGCCCGGATCTTTACTGCATCCTGGTCTGTGACTACATACTCTCTGCCGTCTCCTGCAATATGAGGGTAAATACACAGCTCCAGAGCCTTTAACAGTGTAGATTTTCCATGGTATCCGCCGCCGACAATCAGTGTGATTCCCTTTTTAATTCCCATTCCCGTCAGCTTACCGTGAAATGGCAGATCCATCTCCATCCTCATGGAAGCCGGAGAAGAAAAAGGCACAGCCCCCTTCATAGGGCGCTGGGAAATGCCGGATTCCCTTGGAAGGATGGCGCCATCAGCCACAAATGCAACCAGTTCCCGTTCCTTTAATTGTTCACGGATATAGGCCTGATCCTCTGAAAGCTCCATGATCTTTTCTGTCTTTTTTCCGTCCAGATTCCGGTACATACAGGATTGCTGCACACATTGCGGCAGGAACTCAAATAAAATCCTGGACAGCTCCCTTGCATTGATAGTCCTGCCGTTGGCCGGAAAGCCTGCCTCAAACCGCAGGATCACATCACCAGTATCCGGATTAACCGTACAGGCGCTTCTTTCCAGCACTTCCTGCCCACACCTGGTCACACTCAAAAGTCCGCTCTTTCCTGACCCCTTTGCCTGAAAGGAATACTTTCCTGCACATCTTGCGAACTGTCGGATCAGCTCATCCTGCAGCGCGATCCGTTTATGCTTTTTATCGTAGAGTCTCTGCGGAAATCCGGCGGTCCTGCCTGCAACCTCCACGTGAAGCCTGGACGGAGCCGCAAATGGATCTCCCTGTACATGGTCGATCCCCAGTACAAAGCCCGGAAAGCGGTACCTTCCTTTTGTATCTTTATAAGCCGGATATCCTTTCCTGTCGATTCTTGTCAATAACTGTCTTAATTCTTCTGCTGTTTTCATCATCAATACGCCTTTGCCTCTTCCCTTGTCATCCAGAAATGAATTCCTGTAGTAGAATCCATCCACCGGTCTTTATTAAAATTTTTGACTTCCACCCACTCGCCCTTACGATAGATAAAATTCTCATCCACCAGAGACCAGGCTTCATCAAAACTCTCTTTATAGTCAAAACTCTTAATGGTCAGTACCTTCGCCTTACTGCATCGGCAGGACGGAAGCGTCGCTGATGTACGCAGGGCGTCCGCCGGGATCAGAAGCTGTACCAGACGGTTATTAAAGCACTTCTTATAGCCGAGAAATGCCCCTTTTTCCGGACAGCGAAGCCGGAACCACTGCGTCGCCTCATCTGACTGTATGCCTGTCAGATCTGCATATTCCAGGATCGCGCCATAGAGATTGGCTCCCTTTATATTACAGTCTCTCATATCACAATGTCTGAAAGACGCCGTTTTCATACAGGCATTCAAAAAGACAGCTCCCCGAAGAGGACATCCGTCAAACAGCGCATTTTCTACACTGCTCCCGGAAAAATCGGTTCCATTCAATACTACATTCTGAAAAGAGGACAAGGTAAAGTCCATATTGCTTAAGTCATAACCGGACAGATCCATAGGTTCCAGTTCCCGTTCCCGGAAATCAAGGCGTTCTCCCGCCTTCCTTTTCCCTATCCGTGTCTTAAGTTCCTCTTTGGACAGTACCTCCATCTGGCCTGCCATCCTAACCGCCTCCTATTTTTTCATTATACCCCATTCTACCACAGACCAGGACAATATCGCAATACTGGAAGACACCGCCGACAGACAGAACCTTTTGCAAAATATTCCCAGATATGCTATAACAGAAAATACCATTATTCTAAAAATCAGAAAGGAAGCTAATCCACATGAAATATATTCTGGCTTCTGCGTCGCCACGCAGAAAAGAACTTCTTACACAGGCAGGGTTTATTTTTGAGGTCTGCCCCTCACATGTAGAAGAAAAAATCACGAAAAAAAAGCCTCACGCCATCGTGAAAGATCTTTCCTTCCAGAAGGCCTGGGACATCTGGAAGGCGCTTGATCCTGACGGACAGACAGTCATTGGAGCGGACACCGTTGTAGCCTACAGGGGAGAGATTCTCGGAAAGCCTTCCGATGAAAAAGAAGCCTTTGATATGCTGAGCCTTCTTTCCGGCAAGACTCACCAGGTCTATACCGGAGTCACCCTGATCCGGAAAAAGGAGGGCGCCCCCTTCATCCGAAGCTTTTATGAAAAAACAGATGTCACTTTTTACCCGGTCTCCCGGGATGACCTGATCTCCTATATCAATACAAAAGACCCGCTGGATAAAGCCGGGGCCTATGGTATCCAGGGGTCTTTTGCTATTCATGTAAAAAAGATTCATGGAGATTATAATAATGTGGTAGGTCTGCCCATCGGGCGGCTGTATCAGGAACTGAAAACCTTCCTGCCTTAACCTGCCATCTGCATATCCAGATATTTTGCTGCCGCTTCATTGATGGATTCTCTCATCACACGGATCAGCTGATCCACATCTTTTTTCGTTGCGATCAGCGGCGGAATCATACGGTTTACACTGTCTCCAATTGCTGTGAACAGGACTCTTCTGTCGAGAGCCTCATGCTTTACTTCGACTGCGATCGGCAGATCATATTCACACCCGATCAGCAGACCTTTTCCGCGGACTTCCTTTACGTGAGGAAGTCTGGAGAGCTCCTGTTTCAGGTATCGTCCCACTTTTCTTGCATTTCCGCTTAAGTCCTTATCCAGGATCTCACTGACAGACGCCAGAGCCGCTGCACATGCCACTGCATGGCCTGCATAGGTAGAGCCATGACTTCCCGGCGTAAATGCTTCTGCCACTTCTTTTCTTGCACAGCAGGCACCGATCGGCATGCCGCCGCCCATTGCCTTTGCCATAGATACGATATCAGGCTTCACTCCATATCTCATAAAGGCCATAGGAGCTCCGGTACGTCCCCATCCGGTCTGTACCTCGTCCAGGAGAAGCAGCAGTCCCTTTTCGTCACACAGCTTACGCAGTCCTTCCATAAATTCCTGGGTAGCCGGGTAGACACCTCCTTCGCCCTGTACTGGTTCAATCATAATGGCAATCGTATTATCTGTTACTTTAGATGCGAAATCTTCCAGATCATTGAATTTTGCATAGGAGAAGCCTTCCAGCATCGGACCGAATCCCTGCTGGATCGCTGAATCAGGCTGGCCGGTAGCCGCCATAGACCCAAAGGTCCTGCCATGGAATCCTTTTTCGGCCGTTATGATATGATACTTTTCAGGGCCGTAATGATCAATACCATATTTTCTTGCCATCTTGATCATACACTCATTAGCCTCTGTCCCGGAGTTCTGATAAAAGATCTTATCCATCCCGATGGTATCACAGATTTTTTTTGCCAGTAAAGCCTGTGGGATTGTATAAGGATAGTTAAAGGTATGCATAATGTCATCCATCTGATCTTTCGCTGCCTTTACAACCTCCGGATTACAGTTTCCCGGGCTGTTGACTGCCACACCTCCGTAGAAGTCCAGATAAGCATTTCCCTTTTCATCGTAAAGGTACATGCCTTCCGCCCGCTCTGCGATAAAGTCATATCTCTCATAAGTCTCGACCATATATTTGTTTACCATGGCTTTCAATTCTTCTGCTGTAAGTCCTGTGTCTTTCAGTCTCATTTTAATCTCCTCGCTTTCTCCCTTTCGCTGCATTTCTCAGGAAATAAAAAGAGACGCCGCATCCTTCGATACGGCGTCTCTGCCTGACATATTCTCGTATAACTCTATGTTCTGAATAAATTTAAAAATCTTTCTTTTCTAGTTATACTTACGCTTTCTAGCAGCTTCAGATTTCTTTTTACGTCTAACGCTTGGTTTTTCGTAATGCTCTCTCTTACGAATTTCCTGCTGAATGCCTGCTTTCGCACAGTTTCTTTTGAATCTGCGCAAAGCACTATCCAATGTCTCGTTTTCTTTCACGATTACATTTGACATACTCTCACACCTAACCTCCCTCCAGTCCTATATTGTGCATCATACGACTGTTCGGGTATATTTCTTGCACACATAAAATTATAGCACATATTTTTTTCACGTCAACAATTTTCGTATATTTTTATGACAATTGTTCTTTCAGGACCTCTGGAACCTTTGCAATTGCCGCATCGATTCCTTCCGGATTCTTTCCTCCGGCCTGTGCCATATTCGGGCGTCCGCCTCCGCCTCCGCCCACAAGGCCTGCCACGGCTTTGATCAGATTTCCGGCATGTGCGCCTTTTCCAACAGCGCCCTCTGTAGCCATCGCCATCAGTGATACTTTTCCGCCCGCTGCAGATGCCAGTACAACCACGCCTTCGCCCAGCTTCTCCTTTAACTGGTCGCCAAGCTCACGCAGTCCGTTCATATCCACATCCTCGACCTTAGCCGCCAGAAGCTTCACTCCAGAAACTTCTGTTACCTGATCCATCACATCCCCTGCCGCATCTTTGGCAAGTCTGCTCTTCAGGCTTTCCACCTCGCTGTGCAGAGCCTTATTCTCACTCTGGAGATGCTGAATCTTTTCCTCCAGTTTATCCGGGTTGGTCTTCAGAAGTTTCGCTGCCTTCAGAAGCTTTTCCTCCAGCTCTTTATAATAGTCTGACAATCCCTTCGACGTCAGGGCTTCGATCCTGCGGACACCTGCGGCCACGCCGGTCTCAGAAATAATCTTAAATGCATTGATTTGTCCGGTATTTGGCACATGGGTACCCCCACAGAACTCAATGGAAAAGTCTCCCATGCTGACGACTCTTACAATATCTCCATATTTCTCTCCGAACAAGGCGGCAGCTCCCGTCTTTTTCGCTTCCTCGATCGGCATATTCTCCACTTTTACTTCCAGATGGTTACGGATCTGTTCGTTGACAATATCCTCTACCCTCTGAAGTTCTTCCGGAGTCAGCGCGGAAAAATGAGTAAAGTCAAATCGAAGCCTGTCTGCATTCACGGAAGATCCTGCCTGCTCTACATGAGTCCCCAGCACCATCCGGAGTGCTTTGTGAAGCAGATGGGTCGCGCTGTGGTTATTGGCAGACAGCGCCCGGATCTGTGGATCCACCTCAAGCTCAGCCTGATCGCCCACCTTCAGCATACCCTTTGTCACGCGTCCTACATGGCCGATCTTTCCTCCCAGAAGCTTGATCACATCCTCCACCTGGAATTCTCCTTCCGCGGTACGGATAACACCTTTATCAGCCTCCTGGCCGCCGCTGGTGGCATAGAACGGAGTCTCCTTTACAAAGAGGGTTCCAGTCTGCCCTTCCGTCAGAGCATCGGTAAGCTCCGTCTCTGTGGTAAGCACTGTAATCTCAGACTTCCAGTCCAGGTGGTCATAGCCGACAAATGTAGAAGTCACTGACGGATCGATGGACTCATACACGGTCACATCCGCGCCCATGTAATTGGTGACCTCCCGTGCCTCTCTTGCCGTCTTCCTCTGTACTTCCATGGCAGCCTGGAATCCTTCTTCATCCACAGAGATTCCCTTCTCTTCCAGGATTTCCTTTGTCAGATCCAGTGGGAAGCCATAGGTGTCATACAGCTTGAACGCCTGGCTTCCAGAAAGCGTCTTTTCTCCCTGTTTCTCAAGATCTGCCTCCATCTCGCTTAAGATGGACAGACCCTGGTCAATCGTCTTATTAAACTGATCTTCTTCTTTATCGATAACCTTCAGGATAAAATCCTTCTTTTCCTCCAGCTCGGGATATCCGTCCTTGGATCCATCGATCACCGTCTGCGCGAGGGTGGTCAGGAATTTCCCCTGGATGGACAACAGCCGTCCATGACGGCAGGCGCGGCGCAGGAGACGGCGCAGCACATAGCCCCGCCCTTCATTCGAAGGCATGATTCCGTCAGAGATCATAAATGTCACAGACCGGATATGATCCGTGATAACACGGATGGATACATCGGTATGATAGTCCTTTCCATACTCTGCATCCGCCAGGCGGCTGACATGCTCCCTGAGTTCCTTGATCGTATCAATATCAAACATGGAGTCCACGTCCTGTACGATACAGGCCAGACGTTCCAGTCCCATTCCTGTATCAATATTCTTCTGCTCCAGTTCCGTATAATGATTATTGCCGTCATTGTCAAACTGGGTAAATACATTGTTCCAGATCTCCATATACCGGTCGCAGTCGCAGCCTACTGTACAGTCCGGCTTTCCACATCCATAGGCCTCGCCTCTGTCATAGTAAACCTCTGAACAGGGGCCGCAGGGGCCGCTTCCATGCTCCCAGAAATTATCTTCCTTGCCAAAGCGGAAAATACGCTCTGCAGGAATACCGATATCCTTATTCCAGATCTCCCAGGCCTCGTCATCTTCCAGATAAACAGACGGATACAGTCTGTCCGGATCCAGTCCCACAACCTCTGTCAGAAATTCCCAGGTCCAGGCAATCGATTCCTTCTTAAAATAATCGCCAAAAGAAAAATTTCCCAGCATCTCAAAAAAAGTACCGTGTCTTGCGGTCTTTCCCACATTTTCAATATCTCCGGTACGAATACACTTCTGGCAGGTAGTCACCCTCTTGCAGGGTGGAATCTCCTGTCCGGTAAAATAAGGCTTTAAAGGCGCCATCCCGGAATTGATGAGCAGCAGACTCTTATCATTATGAGGCACTAACGAAAAACTTTTCATGGCCAGATGTCCCTTGCTCTCAAAAAACTTAAGGAACATTCTTCTTAATTCATTTACTCCGTATTTCTGCATAATTTCCTCCTAAAAACTCACACTATTTTCTAATTATAAAGAGAACCCCGACGTTTGTCAACGCCGGGGAAATTCTCTATTTTAATTCGATCTCTTCCAGTTCCTTCGGCGGAATCTGTCTGGAGGATGCCTTTACAAAATCCTTGATCTTCTTCTGCGCTTTTGCTACCGGGATATTGGTCCCTGCTCCGGCCACGCAGCCGCCCGGACAGCCCATGCCTTCGATCAGACAGCCATTAAGCTTTCCGGCTTTGGCAAGGGCAAGGGTCTTTTTACACTCTGCCAGTCCTTCTGCATGTTCAATATTAACGTCCACGTCCGGATAGTATTCCCGGATACACTTTTCTATCGCCTCAGCCACACCGCCGGCCACCGCGTATCCTCTTCCTGCTCCGGTAGCGTTGTGGAAGGAGGACTCTGCCTCATACTTGGTAAGGTCGATTTCCTTCGCGTCAAACATAGCCTGCAGTTCCTCGAACGTAATGACAAAATCCACGTCGCTTCGAACGGTACGGCGCATCGCTTCCAGCTTCTTAGCCGCACATGGGCCGATAAATACCACTTTCGCATTGGGATGCTTCTGCTTAATCGTACGCGCCGTTGCTACCATCGGCGTCAGCTCCTGGGATACTTCATCGATCAGATCCGGGAAGTATTTTTTTGCCAGCATCGCCCAGGACGGACAACAGGAAGTCAAAAGGAACGGAAGCTCTCCTGTGGTTACCTTTTCCACGTAGTGATGGGCCTCTGCAATGGCTCCGATATCCGCTCCCAGAGCTACTTCGTAAAACTCTGAGAATCCTATTTCCTCCAGGGCAGCCTTGAGATTTCTGGGCGTAATATTATCTCCGAACTGTCCGTAGAAAGCCGGCGCGATCTCTGCAATGATCTCGTCTCCTTCCGTCAGCGCTCTTGCAAGCTGAAAGATCTGAGACTTATCAGAAATTGCCCCAAACGGGCAGTTGACCATACACATACCGCAGGAAACACATTTATCCGGATCCACATAAGCGCGTCCCAGTTTATCAGATGTGATTGCGTTCACGCCGCAGGCCTGAGCACAGGGCCGCTCCTTTTTTGCAATGGCGTCATAAGGGCAGACGGACTTGCACTTCCCACATTTGATGCATTTTGACTGGTCAATGAAGGACTTGCCTTTCACCATAGAGATTGCTCCCTTGGGACAGACCTCCATACAGGGATGGGCAAGACAGCCCTTACACATGTTGCTGACCTCATACCCCTTTTCCTCACAGCTTTCACAGGCTGACGGAATCACCTGCATAAGCGGCGGTTCATAATATTTGTCCGAAATATTACTGGCTTCCATTCCCGCGGTCAGATGCACCGGTTTATCCTCCGGCCGGAGGGAAAGCCCCATGGCCAGACGCAGCCGTTCGCTTAAGATGGCACGGGCACGGTATACACTCTCCCGGTATCTTTTCTCTTCATTTACCATCCGGTAGGGAATGGCTTCGACCTCACTGACCAGGGTTTCTTCAAAATTTTCTTCATTGGCCCGAAATCCCAGCCTTGCGACCTCTTCAAACACTTTTCTTCTGAGTTTTCTGACAGTGGTATCTAGTCCTCTTACCATAACTCTCATTTCCTCCTGAATATTTTATAACAAGATAATGTGATGTTCCCTGCAGACCTTACGCATTTCCTCCGGCCAGATGCTGGCCTGGACTTCTCCGATATGCGCACGGTCCAAAAGCAGCATACACAGCCTGGACTGGCCGATTCCGCCGCCTATCGTATAGGGAAGCTCTCCGTTCAGCAGCATCTGGTGATAAGGCAGGTTTCTTCGATCTTCACAGCCGGCCTTTTTCAGCTGTTCATCCAGAGACTTTTCATCCACCCGGATCCCCATGCTGGAGATTTCCAGCGCGCATCCCAGGGTATCGTACCAGAACAGGATGTCTCCATTTAATTCCCAGTCGTCATAGTCAGGCGCGCGTCCGTCATGGGGTTTTCCACTCTTTAACTTATCGCCGATCTTCATGAGAAACACACAGCCATATTCTTTGGTGATAAGATTTTCTCTCTCCTTCGGCGTCCGGTTCGGATAGCGGTCTTCCAGCTCCTGGGTTGTGATAAAGGCCACCTTATCCGGCAGTTTCTTTACAGCCTGTGGATATTTGTACCACACCTCATGCTGCATATGTTTGATAATCTTAAACAGTGTCTTCACCGTGTCCTTCAGCGTCTCCTCGTTACGCTGCTCTTTCGTGATCACCTTTTCCCAGTCCCACTGATCCACATAGCAGGAATGAAGATTGTCAAGCTCCTCATCCCGGCGGATTGCATTCATATTGGTATACAATCCTTCTCCCGGCTGGAATCCATACTCATGCAGAGCCATGCGCTTCCATTTTGCAAGGGACTGCACCACCTCCATAGTCTCTCCTTCAATGCCTGCCATATCAAACTGTACCGGGCGCTCCACCCCGTTCAGATTATCATTGAGTCCGCTGTCCTTAGACACAAACAACGGAGCCGAGATTCTCTCTAAGTTCATCTCTTTTCCCAGCTCTTTCTGGAATGTGTCTCTGATATACTTGATTGCTTCCTGTGTCGTCCGCACATCCAGGCGCGGATCATAATATTCTGGTATGATTAATCCCATCTCTTTCTCTCCTTTTATCTCTTCTGTATCAATTATCGATTTTGTAAGACCAGCTTTGCTATTCCTGTCCGAATACGCTCTGGGCGTAATGGACAGACTGCATCGCGTCCTTTCCATAGAAATCAGCCCCGATCATATCCGCATATTCCTGATTCAGAACAGCACCTCCTACCATCACCTTACAGTCCGGTTTTCTGGTATGCAGAAGGCGTATGGTCTCTTCCATGCTGCCCACTGTCGTGGTCATCAGGGCGCTCAATCCCGCCAGGCGGATGTCCTCTTCTACTGCTGTCTTTACGATCACCTCGGGATCCACGTCTTTTCCCAGATCTCTCACATCAAACCCATAATTTTCCAGCAGAACCTTGACAATGTTCTTTCCGATATCATGGATGTCTCCTTTTACAGTGGCCAGGATGACTTTGTGTTTCTTCTCCTGGGTTTCCTCCGTATCAGCAAGTTTCTCCTTCAGAACCGCAAATGCATTTTTCGCCGCATCTGCACTCATCAGCAGCTGAGGGAGAAAAACGGTTCCTTCCTCAAACCCTCTGCCCACCTGATCCAGGGCAGGGATCAGATAGCGGTCAATGATCTCAAGCGGCGCCATTTCCTTAAGCAGTTCCTTTGCGGCGCGATAAGCTTCTTCTTTCAGTCCTTTTTCAATGGCTGTCTTTAAGGACAGTGATCCCTTCTTTACCTCCGCCTTCTCTGTCTTTACATTTCCGAACTTCTGGATATACTCTTCAAAATTCGGATCCTGATCCATCAGGGCGCAAAAAGCATAATATGAACGCATCATATCTTCGGATGATGGATTAATGATGCCTGCACTTAAACCTGCCTGCATCGCCATGGTATAAAAGGCGGCATTGATTACCGGACGGCACGGCAGCCCAAAAGAGATATTTGACACACCAAGGACTGTACAGACGCCGTAGCGTTCCCGTACTCCTTTCAGTGCTTCCAGCGTGACCATTGCCCCCTTGGGATCCGAACTTACCGTCATGGCAAGGACATCGATCACAATATCTTTCTTTTGAATGCCATACTTCTGTGCCTCTTGTATGATCTTTCCGGCAATCTCGATTCTTCCCTCTGCCGTAGAAGGAATTCCCGTCTCATCCAGAGTCAGGCCTACTACTACGCCGCCGTATTTCCGGATCAGTGGGAACACCATATCCATGGATTCCTGTTTACCGTTGACGGAATTGATCATCGGTTTCCCGTTATAGATACGCATGGCCGCTTCCATTGCCCGGCCGTCTACCGTATCGATCTGAAGCGGAAGGCTGGTGACGCCCTGAAGCTGTGTGATCACTTCTTTCATTGTCTCTGTCTCATCAATATCCGGAAGTCCTACATTCACATCCAGAATATGGGCTCCCAGCTCCTGCTGACGGATCCCTTCTTTCAGGATATAGTCCAGATCATGCTCCTTGAGCGCCTGCTTCAGCCGCTTTTTCCCGGTAGGATTGATCCGTTCTCCGATGATGACCGGTTTCTTCCCCAGGACCACTGCCTGTCCGTAAGAAGAAACTACGGTTTCTTCTTGTACTGCCGCCTTCTCTACCTTCCTTCTTCCAAAGGTATCTGTCATCTTCCGGATATGCTCCGGGGTCGTCCCACAGCAGCCGCCGATCACGGCCGCGCCTCCTTCTATGATCTTCTCCATGACCCTGGAAAACTCATCCGAGTCCACATCATAATAGACCATACCGTCCTTCTGCTTCGGGAGACCGGCATTCGGCTTTACGATCACCGGTACAGAAGTATGGGAAACAATCTCCTGAAAGATTGGAAGCATCTGTTCCGGTCCAAGTCCGCAGTTGATTCCCAGGGCGTCAACACCTAAGCCCTCCAGCATGGCCACAGCCGAACGTACATCGCCCCCCGTCAGAAGCCGTCCCTTTTCATCAAAGATCATGGTGGCAAATACCGGCAGAGAGGTCTGCTCTTTTGCAGCCAGCACCGCCGCTTTCATCTCGTAAGTGTCGCTCATGGTCTCGATATGGATCAAATCAGCTCCTGCCGCCTCTCCATAACGCATGACTTCCGCAAATGCCTGATAAGCTTCCTCAAACTCCAGGTCTCCCATCGGTTTTAAAAGCTTTCCGGTGGGACCGATGTCCAGAGCTGTATAAACCTCCCTGTCATCATGCACGCCCAGTGACGCGGCCTCTTTTACATGAATGACCGCCGTTGTAACGATGTCTTCCAGCTCATACTCTGTACTGTGAAACTTCAGCGCATTGGCGCCAAAGGTATTGGTCAGGACGATATCGCTTCCTGCCTCAAAATACTGCCGGTGGATCTCTATAATCTCCTCCATATGCTCCATATTCCATACTTCCGGAAGTTCTCCGGCTTTCAGGCCCTTTTCCTGCAGGAGAGTTCCCATCCCGCCGTCAAAATATAATAAGTCTTTTCCCAGTCGTTCCCTTAACATCTGTCTGCTCCTTTTATCTCTCTCCTCTGGCCGTCTCTGCGATAGAGACAGTCTTTCTTGCCGCATTCCTCACAACCCTTCCGGTGGCAGTCCGTCTTTTCACTGCTGATCCCGATCAGAGCCGTCACAGATTTGGACGGCGTCAGCATATATCCATCTGTCATAGAAAGTCCGATGGCCCTGGACGCGTCCAGCATCCTTAACACCGGTTCCTGGCACAGGATAGAAAAGTCTCCATATCCCGGACTGAATCTCGGACGCAGATACAGCCCTTTCTTTTCCATCCGCCTCTTCTGCTCTTCCTGCCATTCATCCAGGTATTCTTCCAGAACCGCAGCCGCACACGCCTGCAGCGTCACCGATCTCGCCATCTCTGACACAGCATATCGTCTGAGAAGCATATCCACCCTGGTTCCGAGAGTTGCGCCCAGAAGGATCACCTGCATACATCCTTTCAGGTTTCTGGAAAGGCTGTGGCTCTTTACTGAAAGATCACCGATTCTTATCTCATCGCCGCCGTCTGAGAACAAGTCAAAAATGCGATAGACGATTCGTTTATCCGCCGCCTTTTCAAGCTCCTGAAAAGAGCCTTCGATCAGCAAAAGCGTGTCCTCATCTACCGCATGGTTTCCATACCCCAAATAACGAACGGCTTCCTTCGTTCTTTTATCCATACGAGTATCCTTTATGCTTTTACAATTTCAGAAAGATTATTCATAATTGACCTGGCAACTTCCGGCTTATTCATCGAATAAATATGGACGTGGTTAACTCCGTTTGCGAACAGATCAATGATCTGATCCGTCGCATAGGCCACTCCTGCCTGCTGCATCGCTTTCGGATCATCTCCGAAACGGTCTACCACTGCGCGGAACCTCTCCGGAAGCGTAGTACCAGAAAGGAATCCGATCCTTTTAATCTGTTTCGCGCTGGTAACAGGCATAATACCTGGAATTACCGGCACGTCAATTCCCTTTTCCCGGATCCGGTACAGGAAATTATACAGAATCGAATTATCAAAAAACATCTGAGTAGTCAGAAAATCCACTCCACAGTCCACCTTGTGTTTCAGATTTATGATATCGTCTTCCTTATGTTCTGTCTCCACGTGTCCTTCCGGATAACAGGCCGCTCCGATACAGAAATCTCCAAGACTGCGGATATCTGTGATCAGCTCACTGGCATACCGGTAATGATCCGGCAGAGGGAATTCACTGTTCTGCGGAATATCTCCACGGAGTGCCAGGATATTTTCAATCCCCTGCTCTTTCAGTTCATCGATAACTCTATGTACCGTGTCCTTTGTTGACGATACGCAGGTCAGATGAGCCAGACTGGTCACCCCCATTTCATGCTTGATCCGGGATGCAATCTTCACCGTATTCTTACTGGTTCCTCCGCCTGCCCCATAGGTTACGCTCATATAGGAAGGACGAAGAGCAGCGATCTCCTCAGCCGCCTTCATGACACTTTCGAAACCGGCATCCGTCTTCGGCGGAAAGATCTCAAATGAAATATGTGGTTCTCTGCTCTTCAGTATCTCTTTGATTTTCATGATTCTGCTCCTTTATTTCTGTATTTACATGCTGTCGTATAATTCTTCGTATTGTTTTGCAGAATTTTTCCAGGAGAAATCCTTCTGCATTCCCCTCTCCACAATCTTGTTCCAGTCTCTCTTCTTGTCATAGAAAATCCGTTCGGCATAGCGCACGGTACCCAACATCTCATGGGCGTTGTAATTCATGAAACTGAAACCGGTACCTGTCTTTTCATATTCATTGTAAGGCTCAACCGTATCTTTGAGGCCTCCGGTCTCACGCACGATCGGAACCGTGCCGTAGCGAAGGCTCATCAGCTGGCTTAAGCCACATGGCTCAAACAGCGACGGCATCAGGAAAGCATCGCTTCCTGCATAAATCTTATGGGACATGGCCTCGGAATAATAAATATTAGCAGAAACCTTTCCTGAATACTTCCATGCAAAATGCCGGAACATATTCTCATACTGCTCTTCTCCAGTACCAAGAGCCACGATCTGCACTGCATCCTGGCACAATTCATCCATTACATAAGCCACCAGATCAAAGCCCTTCTGGTCCGTAAGCCGGGAAACAATGCCGATCATCATCACCTTATTGTCCTGGTCAAGACCCAGCTCTTTCTGCAATGCAAGCTTATTTTTTACCTTTTCCCTTCGGAAATTATCCACCGTGTAATTCTTCTCAATGAACGGATCGGTTGCAGGATTATATTCCTGATAATCGATTCCATTTACGATTCCTGACAGACAGTTGGAACGGGCGTTCATCAGACCGTCCAGCTTCTCCCCGTAAAACGGCATCTTGATCTCTTCTGCATAAGTATTGCTTACCGTTGTGATACGGTCCGCATAGACAATACCGCCCTTAAGATAATTGGCATCCTTGTATGCTTCCAGCTTATCCGGTACAAAATAATACTGCGGAAGTCCGGTAATGTCTCTGACTCGTTTGGTGTCCCAGGTTCCCTGGAACTTCAGATTGTGGATCGTCATGATCGTCTTGATCCCTCTGTACCACTCGTTGCCGTACCGGAAATTGTCAAGAAATACCGGGATCAGACCGGTCTGCCAGTCGTGGCAGTGGATGATATCCGGGCGGAAATCGATCAGAGGCAGGGAACTTAACACTGCCTTTGAGAAAAATGCAAACTTTTCGATATCCGCATACATGTCTCCATAGGGGGCATATCCGTTAAAATAGTACTCATTATCTATAAAATAGAATGTAATTCCTTCGTATTCCAGTTCTAAAATACCTACATACTGTTTTCTCCAGTTTAAATCCATATAAAAGTGCGTATGATACTGAAGCTTATCCTTCCACTCCTGCTTCATGCACATATATTTTGGCAGCATCACCCGCACATCGTACTTTTCTTTATCAAAATATTTCGGAAGAGAACCGACAACATCTGCCAATCCCCCGGTTTTTATAAACGGTACCGATTCTGAAGCTGCAAACAATATTTTTTTCATGGCTTTCCCTCCCAACCTCGCAATCTATACCTATTATAGCTTATTTTTTTTCAGAAGGAAAGCATTAGTTTTTCGATTCTAATCGGATTGTGTCTGCGATCAGCGCGATAAATTCAGAATTTGTCGGCTTTCCTTTGCCGTTGCTGACCGTATATCCAAACAGATGATCCAGCGTATCCAGCTTGCCGCGGCTCCAGGCCACCTCGATCGCATGGCGGATCGCCCTCTCAACTCTGCTTGCCGTAGTCTGATGCATCTTTGCAACAGTAGGATACAATACTTTCGTGATCGCATTAAGCACGTCCATGTCTTCCACCGCCATCATGATCGCATCCCTGAGATAATGATATCCTTTGATATGGGCCGGGATACCTATCTCATGAATCATATCCGTCACCCGGGTTTCCAGGCTGACCTCCGGTGTCTTCCCTGCCTGAATTCCCATGCCTGACACCTCTGCTCCTCCATTCCTTGACGGATGTCCGGCCAGTTTGATCTGGCTGATGATCATATCGTTCTGGAATGGTTTTAATATATAGTAATTTGCTCCTTTTTTGAAGGCATCTTCCGTAATTCTCTCCTGGCCCACCGCTGTGATCACGATAAATCCGGGATGTTTTTTCAGTTCCTTATCCCGTCCTACCGTCTCCATAACGCTTAAGCCGTCCATCTTCGGCATAATCAGATCCAGCAATACGACATCCGGCTGTTTTTCGCGGATAATCCGGTATGCATCTTCTCCATTATTTGCCTTTCCGACCAGATTCAGCTCGTGATCGCTTTCCACGATTTCGCCAAGCAGATCCAGTATTCGTTCATTGTCGTCGGCGATTGCCACGTTTATTTCGCTCATTTTGCCTCATGCCTCCTTCTCCCTACAGAAAAACCGTCGAGTTCAATTATATAATCTGACAAGAATCAAGGCAAGAAATTGCTGTCGGAAAACCGGAACAATTCTCGACATTTTTATGGAGATTCGACATTTTCCAGCATGTTCTCGATAAAAATTCCGTAGCCTTTGGAAGAGTCCTGCACAAATACATGCGTGACAGCTCCTATCAGTCTGCCATTCTGTATAATCGGACTTCCGCTCATCCCCTGGACGATTCCCCCGGCTGCTTCCAGAAGCTCCTCATCCGTCACCTCCAGCACCAGCCCTTTATTGACTTCTTTTGCGTCTCTGTCAACTTTTGTAATACGAATCTCATACTCTTTTACCTCTCCTTCCACCGCACAGCGGATTGTGGCCGGCCCTTCCTGGATCTCATCCTTTGAAGCCGTCTCCATAGGCGTCTGATCACTGAACAGGGCGTCAATCCTGTCAATCCTGCCATAGATTCCTTCTTCGGTGTTTTTTGTAATGGTTCCCAGCACATTGTAGTTATTGTAAACAATAATGCCCTCCATACCACCGGGGTTCCCACTGGTCCCCTTCTGTACATCTTTGATGCTGGTTTCATAGACCGTCCCTGAGGCCGCATCCAGCAGTGTATTGGTATCCACATCATGGATTCCGTGTCCCAGAGCCCCAAACTGGCTGTCTGCGTTTAAAAATGTGATCGTTCCCAGTCCCTGTGCATTATCCCGCACCCAGATTCCCAGCTTATAATGCTGATCCTTGCACAGAACCGCATGCATGCGCAGATCGATGGTTTCTTCTGCCCTTTGAACGGTAAGTACTACCTCTTCCTGTTCCAGCTGATCCACCGCCGCAATAAGCTCAGATTTTTTCTGGATTTCCTTGCCGTCCATCGCTACAATATAGTCTCCGGGATTTACCAGATTGGCGGCAGGCTCATGCTCCATACCGTCGACACCATCGATTGCCTCCGTTCCCAGCACCATCACCCCTTCAGTCTCCAGGTAAATCCCGATCGGCATTCCGCCCGGGATCACCAGCTGCGTATCGGCTGTCCCGGCGCTTACTTCCTGCTTCATCTGATTCTGTCTGTCCCAGATCAGATAATAACTGCCTCCTACTGCTGTGGTAAATATTACGATCATGATCAAGATTCTTCGATACCAGTATTTTTTCATTCATCTTCCCTCACACAAAAAAAGATAGATGCCCTTCTTCTGACATCTATCTTATTATATGAGATTTTTTCTTTTTTACTCGGCCTTACGCAGACTGTTTTTCTTTTCTTCTGCCAGGGCCTTCATCTCTGCCGCGCTCTTTCTGACCGTATCTGTGATCCGGGCGCCGCCCAGGATCCTGGCCAGTTCTTCCTGTGATTCCTGTTCTGACAAAGAGCTGATCACGGTATGAGTCTCTCCGCCGTCTGTCTGTTTTTCAATCCGGTAATGATGATCAGCCATGGCTGCAATCTGGGCAAGATGGGTAATGCAGATCACCTGATGAACACTGCCGATCAAAGCCATTTTTTCAGAAACCTTCTGCGCAGTCCTGCCGCTGATTCCCACATCGATCTCGTCGAAAATCAACGTCTCAATGTCATCCTTTTTCGCCATCACAGTCTTGATCGCAAGCATGATTCTGGAGAGTTCTCCTCCGGACGCCACTTCCGCAAGCGGACGCTTTGGCTGGCCGGGATTCATAGAAATCCTGAACTCCACGTCATCAATACCTTCCGCAGTATAATCTGCAGTCCGTTCAAAATGAATCTCAAACTCTACTTTTTCAAAGTTCAGCTCTTTTAATCCCTCTTCGATCTCCGCCTCCAGATCAGATGCCTGTTTCTTACGGATTTTCGAAAGTTTTTCCGAGGAAATTTTTAATTCCTCCTCTGCTTCCATGCACCGGCGTTTTAGGCCATCGATATACTGATCATAATCCTCCAGTACCTGGATCCTTTCTTCTTGTTTCTGACAATATGAAAGAATATCCTCAAGCGTATTCCCATATTTTGTCTTCAGATGATTGATCTCATTTAAACGGTTCTCAGTCTCAAAAAACTCTTCTTCTGAAAACTCGCAGGTCTTCCCGTATTCCGCCAGTTCGCGGTTGAAATCATTGAGAAGGCTGTCTATTTCCGACAGCTGGGCATATAGTTCAGAGGCCTTCTCATCATACTCAGATGTCTCAGAAAGAGCACGGATGGCACGGCTTAACGCATCACTTGCATTGCCATTTCCGGCACTTGTATAGGAATATGCCTCTTCGGTCCCTTCCGAGATCTTTCTGGCATTCGTCATTCGCCGGTACAGGCTTTCCAGTTCTTCGTCTTCCCCTGGCTTTAAGTCTGCATCCCGGATTTCCTGTACCTCAAACCGAAGAAAATCCAGCTCTTTGGCCCTCTGGGCCTCATCTGTCTTCCCGGCTTCCAGCTCTTTTTTACAGGAACAGAACCTCTGATATGCTTCCTGCGTCCGGGACTTTTCTTTTGCCACAGCATCCTTGGCAAAAGCATCTGTGATCCCCAGATGATTCTTCTTGTAGAGCAGGGACTGGTGCTCATGCTGGCCATGAATATCGATCAGTACTTCCGCCGCTGCTTTTAATTTCTGGATCGGCACGGTCTCGCCGTTGATCCGGCTTATACTTCTCCCCGGCATCAGCCTCCTTGAAAGAGTAACGATTCCCTCTTCAGGATAGATCTCCAGTTCTTTAAGCCTTTCCGTCTGTCGCTCATTTTCCAGAAAAAAGGTAATCTCTACAAACCCGTACTCTGCTCCGGCACGCAGGATATCCTTGTGATACCGGGCGCCGAGCGCCAGATTGACAGATCCCTGGATGATGGACTTGCCGGCTCCGGTCTCTCCTGTCAGGATATTGAGACCGTCCTGGAATTCAACTTCAATCTCATCAATTAATGCCAGATTTTTCACATGCAAATTCTGTAACATTCTGCCTCCTATAAGACGATCTTGCTGATCTTGTCCATTACCTTTACTGTATCCTCTGCACTCCGGATGGCACACATGATCGTATCATCCCCGGCAATACACCCTACGACCTCATTCCATTTCATGGCGTCCAGTGCCGCTGCCACAGCCATGGCCATTCCGGCCACTGTCTTGATTACCAGGATATTCTGAGCCATGTCCATGGATACATATCCGTCCCTTAATACACGGATGTATTTTTCACTCATACCATTTTCCGTTCCCTGGTGCAGCGCATAGCGCTGCTTTCCATTTTCAGAAGGGATCTTGGTCAGCTTCAGATCCCGGATATCCCGTGATACCGTGGCCTGAGTCACCTTAAATCCCTCCTGGGTCAGATAGTCTGCCAGCTCCTCCTGGGTTTCGATATGATGTTGATTGATCAATTCTATGATCTTTGCATGTCTGTCTACCTTCATGTTCTAATTTCCCTTCATCTTTCTGCGCAGAGTTTCTAAAAAACTGACTCTGCTCAGTTTCACGAACTTTGTCGAAGCTTCCGCCTTCTGGATCTTTACCATTTCACCTGTCCTTAAGGTCCTTGTATCAGCCCCGTCAAAGCTTACAAACACCTCTTGTTCCATGCCGTTTCGCCCTCTGCCGATCTCCACAACAATCTCATCATCTGAAGAAAGGACGATACTGCTGGTGTTCAGTGCATGAGAACAGATCGGGGTAATTACGATCAGGGATGCTGTCGGCTCTACGATCGGTCCCCCGGCCGAAAGATTATAAGCCGTTGATCCCGTGGGGGTCGAGATGATAATCCCGTCTGCTTCGTAGGAATTTAAAAGCGCTCCGTTTACATATAGCCGAAAATGGATGACTCGAAGTTCCCCTTTTCTGCAGACTACAATATCATTCAAAGCCACATCTTCCGCCTGATCTTCGAATTTTCCGGCCAGCATCATACGGTCTTCCAGTTCGTAATCGCCATCTACGATCTTTTGCACCGCCTCTTCAACATGAGACACTTCTACTTCTGTCAGATATCCCAGTGTCCCCATATTGATTCCCAGTACCGGCACCTCCCGGTTCCAGAGAATCCTGGCCACCTCGATCAGGCTTCCATCGCCTCCGATGACGATGGCACAGTCCAGATCAGGCGGCAGTGCTTCTTTTATAATATTCTTCTTTTCATCCTTCCGGCAGAGAACACAAGTCTTGCCTGCCTTTTCAAGAAAATGTATCACCCGGCCTGTCACCTTATGATCCACATCTTTCCCATCGTTTGTCACAATCAAAAAACGATTCATCATTCTTCAAGTCCCTCTATTTTTTCGCCAACGTATCAAAGGCAAGATCTACGATCTGCATCCTTCTTTTTTCATCGATCAATGTGCCCGGCTCCTCTGCTTTTTCCAGATGCACCAGGTACTCGATATTTCCTTCGGGTCCTTTGATCGGAGAAAACTCCAGATCTCTGACCAGAAATCCGATGGAAACAGCGTACTCGATCACTTTTGTGATCACCTCCAGATGGGTGCTTTTTTCCCGGACGACACCTTTTTTCCCCACTTTTTCCCTGCCGGCCTCAAACTGAGGCTTGATCAGCGCCACGATCTGTCCGTCCGGCACCAGATAATTCCGGATCGGCAGCAGTACCTTCGTAAGCGAGATAAAGGAAACATCGATGGAAGAAAATTCAATGGGCTCTTCCAGATCCTCCGGTGTCACATACCGGATATTGGTCTTTTCCATACATACGACCCGCGGATCCTGCCTGAGCTTCCAGTCCAGCTGTCCTCTTCCCACATCAATCGCATATACCTTTTTTGCGCCGTTCTGAAGCATGCAGTCTGTAAAACCTCCCGTAGAAGACCCCACATCCGTACAGACCTTTCCCTCCACAGTAAGGTTAAAATTGTTCAGCGCTTTTTCCAGCTTCAGTCCTCCTCTGCTGACATAGGGAAGGGTATGGCCCCTTACTTCAATCTGGACCTCTTCCGGAAAGGAAGTTCCTGCTTTGTCCTCCCTTTGTCCGTCCACAAACACATTTCCTGACATGATGATAGCCTTTGCCTTTTCTCGTGATGCGGCCAGATTTCTTTTCACCAACAATACATCTAATCGTTCTTTCATACTCTTTTCTACTCCTGACAGACTGTCTGGATAATTTTCTCTGTGACAGACTCTGCATCGATTTTTGTTTCTTTTCTCAGAATGTCTATGCTTCCATGCTCCACGTACTCATCCGGCAGCGCACTGATGAGTACTCTTACAGGCAGATTCTCCTGGCAGGCAAACGTCTGTACCCGTTCTCCAAATCCCCCTGTCTGAACATTTTCTTCCAGAGTTACGATCCATTCATGATCTCCGGCCAGATTCCGGATCATCTCCTCGTCCAGAGGCTTGACAAATCTGGCATTGACCAGTGTACATGGGTATCCTTTTTCTTTCAGCATCCTGCGGATTTTGACTGCCTCCTCAAACATATGGCCTACGCTGAGAAGAGCGATTTTACTTTCTTTTACAATCATCTCGCTTTTTCCGAAAGCCACCGGAGCACGGTATTCCTGATATTCATCATAGGCAGTCCCTCTTGGATAACGAAGAGCCACCGGGCCGTCATAAGAAAGCGCAAACCTCAGCATGTCTGCCATCTCCCACTTATGTTTGGGCGCCATCACTGTCATGCCCGGGATATTCCCTAAGTAAGAGAGATCAAAAATGCCCTGGTGCGTTTCTCCGTCGCTTCCCACCAGACCAGCCCGGTCTACCGCCAGAACCACCGGAAGATTCTGAAGCGCCACATCATGGATCAACTGATCGTATCCTCTCTGCAGAAAGGATGAATACACGGCAAAAACAGGCTTCAGGCCGCCTGCGGCCAGCCCTGCCGCGAACGTAACACCGTGGCCTTCTGCAATCCCCACATCAAAAAAGCGGTCCGGGAACCTGTGTGCAAAACGTTTCAGCCCTGTCCCGTCAGCCATTGCGGCTGTGATCGCTACAATATTTTTATCGGCCGATGCTGCGTCACACAGCACTTTGCCAAACACATCTGTATACGTATCCTTCTCTTTTTTCTCACTGACTTCACCAGTCTGTACCTGAAAAGGTCCCACACCGTGAAATTTATCTGGCTGCTCCTCCGCCGGCGCATATCCCTTGCCCTTTTGGGTCATGACATGGAGAAGTACCGGCCCTTCTATTTTTTTCGCCTCCCGGAAGGCCCGGCACAGAAGCGGTATATTATGTCCCGGGATCGGGCCTAAATAAGTGATCCCCATATCTTCAAAAAACATTCCCGGCACCACCAGCTGCTTGATGCTGCTTTTGGTCTTTCGGATCTGAGAGATCATATGATCTCCCACAACCGGCACACCATGCAGAACACTGGTCACACCCTTTTTCAGTCCGGTATAGATATCTGCCGTCCTAAGCCTTGCCAGGTACTGAGACATACCTCCTACATTTTCTGAAATAGACATATGATTGTCATTGAGCACAATGACAAAATTAGTCTTCAGCGATGCTGCATTATTCAGTGCCTCATATGCCATTCCCCCGGTCAGCGCCCCGTCCCCGATAATGGAGACCACATGGTAATCTTCTTTTTTCAGATCTCTGGCATGTACATAGCCAAGCCCCGCCGATATGGACGTGGAGCTGTGTCCGGTATCAAAGGCATCACACTTACTTTCTTTTCGTTTTGGAAAGCCGCTCATTCCTCCATATTTCCGAAGCTCATCGAACCCTTCCTTCCTCCCGGTCAGAAGCTTATGTGTGTAGGACTGATGTCCCACATCCCAGATCAGCTTATCCTTGGGAAGATCGAACATCAGATGCATGGCAATGGTCAGTTCCACTACCCCCAGATTAGACGCCAGATGTCCTCCCGTCCTGCTGATCTTCTCCAGCAAAAACTTACGGATCTCATCCGGAAGCAGCTTTAACTCTTCCTCCGAAAGGTTCTTTATATCATTTTCCTTCTGTATCTTTTCTAATACCATTCGACAGCCCTCTCTATCTGTCCCTGTGAATCAGCTGACGCAGCAGTTGTTCCAGGAATACATTTTCCCCGGGCAGCTGATGAAGCAGGCCGATCGCCTGATCTGAGAGCTCTTCTACCACATGTCCTGCCTCTTCGACTCCCATCAGTGTCACATAAGTTGTTTTCTCATTTTTCTCATCACTGTGGACCGGTTTCCCAAGCACTTCGCTGGTACTGGTCACATCCAGAATGTCATCCTGAATCTGGAATGCGACTCCTACATTCTTTGCAATCTGCTCTGTAATCTTTACTTCCTCTTCTGAGGCTCCGCCTAAGATGGCTCCAATCATCATAGACGCCTCGATAAGCGCCGCTGTCTTTAATTCATAGATCGTATCCAGGATGTCCTTTTCCACCGCGTGTCCTGTTTCCCTGACATCGATGACCTGCCCCCCGATCATCCCATAGATTCCGGCCTTTTCTCCCAGCACTGTAAGAGCTCTTCCTATGGTAAGGCTGTCTTCCGGATCCATCACAAAGGCACGGAATGCCGTCTCAAAAGCATAGTTAAGAAGGGCATCGCCTGCCAGGATTCCCATGTCTTCGCCATAGACCACGTGTGTAGTCTTTCTGCCTCTGCGGTATTCATCGTTATCCATGGCCGGGAGATCATCATGTACCAGGGAATAAGTATGGATCATCTCAATGGCTGCCATGAACGGATGCAGTGCTTTTGAGTTCCCTTCAAACAGGCGGCTGGTCTCGCTCATCAGAAGGGGCCGCAGTCTTTTTCCTCCTGCAAGAAGGCTGTAGCACATGGCCTCCATGATCACACTCTGATATCCCTTCTGCTTTGGAAGATACTCCTGCAGGATTCCTTCCACCGTCTGTACTTTCTGCTGCATCTGCTTCTTAAAATCACTCTTCGAATTCATGAGTCTCTCCTTCTTCATCCAGGACCAGCATCTTTTTTTCTACCTGATCGATAGTATCGCTGCATTTCTTTAAAAGATCCATCCCTTTATGATACAGTGTAAAAGAATCTTCAAGGGAAAGATCCTCTTTTTCCATTTTTGTCACTGTTTCGTCCAGCTGTTCAAACATCTGCTCCAGCGATTCTTTCTTTTCATTCTTCTCCACGCTTTTCCTCCTCCAGATCTCTCACCGCAGAATAGATCACCCCATCCGTCACATGTATGGAAAGGATATCTCCTTTCTGGACCTGCCGGATGGTCCGGACATTTTTCCCTCCGGAATCCTGCACATATGCATACCCCTGATTCAGCTTCCGAAGCGGTGAAAGCCCCTTTATTTTCTCGATATAGATTGCAAGGGTCTGTCTTGTCCCCTGTATCTTCATAGTCATCGCATTTCTCAGACGGTCCTCGTATTCCGCTGCTCTTTGCTGCTGTTCCTGAAGGCGTTGCCTTGGATGCAGCACCTTCATCCGCATTTCATACTGCCGGAGCTTAAGTCTTGAGATCTGCACCTTCTGAGATAACAGCCTTTCAAGCTTGAGACTGGTCTCCTTCAGATATGTATTTACCTGTCTTACATCATATACTGCAAGCTCCGCCGCTGCCGAAGGCGTCGGCGCCCGCAGGTCTGCCACATAATCTGCAATCGTCGTGTCTGTCTCATGCCCGACGGCCGAAATGACCGGAATCTGACAGTCAAAGATCGCTCTTGCCACAATTTCTTCATTAAAGGCCCACAGATCTTCTATGGAACCTCCGCCCCTTCCAACGATGATTACATCCACATCCTGCCTCTCCATCATCCGGATCCCCCGGACGATGCTTTCCGGCGCACCTTCTCCCTGAACCTGCGCCGGATAAAGGATCAGCTGTACATAAGGATTACGTCTTGCAGAAATATTCATAATATCACGGATCGCCGCTCCGGTAGGAGCCGTCACGACCCCTACTTTTTTTACATAAGCCGGAATTGGCTTTTTATACTCCGGGGCAAACATTCCCATTTCTTCCAGTTCTTTTTTCAGAGCCTGAAACCTCTCATACAGGCGTCCTTCCCCGTCCAGCCGGATCTCCCTTGCATATAACTGATAAGAGCCGCTGCGCTCGTAGACATTCACTGATCCGAAGACCACCACCTGCTGTCCTTCGCTCATACGAAAAGCGAGTCCGCCCCGCTGCCCTGCAAACATGACGCAGGCAATCGTTCCGGACTCGTCCTTTAACGAAAAATATATATGTCCTGATGTATGGTACTTGCAATTGGAAACCTCACCCCTGACATAAATGCGGTTCAGCATATAGTCCTGGGTAAACATGTTCTTAATGTAAGCATTTACCTGCTTTACCGTATATACATTTTTTGCCATCCCTTACCTCTGATCAATCCGCAAGTTTTGCAAGCACACCGTTGACAAATGCCGGTCCCTCGTCACCGCTGTACTTTTTCGCAAGTTCCACAGCCTCATTGATGGCAGCTCCCACAGGCACAGAATCATCCCATTTCATCTCATAGACGGCAAGCCGCAGGATCGTCAGATCCACTTTATTCATACGGCTTGTCTTCCATCCCTTCGTATGCTCATTGATCAGGCCGTCGATTTCCTCGATCTGATCTGCGATCCTTTGTACCTTTGTCTTTATATACTCCTGTTCCCGGCCGGAGGCATCTCTCATCTCTCCATCCATATAGTTTTCAATCTGTTCTGAAAACTCTGCGCCTTTGCGAAATTCTATTCCAAACAGGATCTTAAAAATATGCTCCCGTAACTCTGATCTCTTCACTTAGTCTTCCTCCGGAATTTCCACGCCGGCCACACGGATGTTAACATCTGCCACTTCAAGTCCGGTCATATTTTCAATCGCTGCCTTTACCTTTTCCTGTACCTTTGTCGTAATCTCTTTGATACTGTACCCATATTTTAAGTTTAACGACAGGGATACGGTTACAACGCCTTCCAGGACATCTACCTTCACGCCTTTGGAAAGAGACTTCATCCCCAGTTTGCTGATCAGCTCTCTGGTGGCATTTCCCGCCATAGATGCAACGCCTTCCACTTCCATAGCCGCAAGTCCCGCGATCATTGCAACCACTTCGTCTGCAATCTTCACTTCACCAAGGCTTTCGTCCGCCTGGATCGTATATGTGTTTCTTTCATCCTTACTCATGTTGGAACCCCTCCTGTCTGATCTTACACTTCTACTAATTATAACAAATTAATCCGAATTTGCCTAGTATGAATTCGGTGTTACCGGCCAAATTCTGACAGCACCAGATCCTCATTCCGCTCCACCGTCATACGGATACTCCATTCGTTGACAAAAAGGAGAAGAGGCCTGCCCTTCAGGTCTTTGACTTTCTTCATGTCAGAGGTGCCGGTAATCTTGTCCACATCCGTTTTGCTGCTTTCAATCCAGCGGATATATTCATAGGGAAGGCTGTCCATCCTTATCTCTACATTATATTCATTTTCCAGCCTGTATTTCAACACATCGAACTGCAGCACTCCCACAACGCCCACGATAATCTCTTCCATTCCAGTATTAAACTCCTGGAAGATCTGAATGGCTCCTTCCTGTGCGATCTGGTTGATCCCCTTGATAAACTGTTTCCGTTTCATGGTATCCACCTGCCGCACCCTGGCAAAATGTTCCGGTGCAAAGGTAGGGATCCCTTCGTAGGCAAATCTTTTTGCCGATGTGGTCAACGTATCTCCGATAGAAAAAATCCCCGGATCAAACACGCCGATAATGTCACCGCCGTAGGCCTTGTCGATCATCTTCCTCTCGCTTGCCATCAGCTGCTGAGGCTGAGAAAGACGTACCTTTTTGCCTCCCTGCATATGCCAGACATCCATGCCTGCCTCAAACTCTCCGGAGCAGATCCTCATAAAAGCAATCCTGTCCCTGTGGGCTTTATTCATATTTGCCTGGATTTTAAAGACGAACGCAGAAAAATCCGGTTCTTCCATCGGGTCGATGGGACCGGCATCTGACATTCTGGGCAGCGGCGCTGTCGTCATCTTAAGAAAATGCTTCAGAAATGTTTCCACCCCGAAGTTTGTAAGAGCAGAGCCGAAAAATACAGGGGACAGTTCGCCGCGGCTTACCTTCTCCTGATCAAAGGCCGCGCCGGCTCCATCCTGAAGTTCAATCTCCTCTTCCAGCTGAAGCTTCTGGGAATCTGTAATCAGCCAGGAAAGCTCCGGGTCTCCCAGGGCCACCTTCTTTACCTCGCCCTGTGTCGTACCTTTGTGAGTGTCCGAAAATATCTCCACCTGCTTTTCTGCCCGGTCATAGACCCCCCGGAACTCTTTTCCTGAACCGATGGGCCAGTTGATCGGACAGGTGGCGATCCCCAGTTCCTGTTCGATATCATCCAGCAGTTCAAAGGTATCCATTGCCTCCCGGTCCATTTTGTTGATAAACGTAAAAATCGGAATATGGCGCATGGTACATACCTTGAATAATTTTCTGGTCTGAGCCTCCACTCCTTTGGATGCGTCAATGACCATAACAGCGGAATCGGCGGCCATCAGGGTCCGGTAAGTGTCCTCTGAAAAGTCCTGATGCCCGGGGGTGTCCAGAATATTGATACAGTAACCGTCATAATGAAACTGCAAAACGGAAGAGGTGACAGAAATTCCCCTTTCCTTTTCAATCTCCATCCAGTCTGACACCGCATGTCTGGCTGTAGCCTTTCCCTTCACGCTTCCGGCCTGATTGATGGCTCCGCCGTATAACAGAAATTTCTCGGTCAGCGTTGTTTTTCCCGCATCCGGGTGTGAGATGATCGCGAACGTCCTTCTCTTTGCTATCTGCTGTTTTACTTCCTCAAAAACCTGTGACATATATGATAACACTCCTAATATATTATATCCGCACAAATGCGCTATTAGTCAGTATATCATACATGAACTGATTCCTCAAATAAAACTTATTCTCCGGTTGTTTCTTCCGTCTGTGTACTTACGGGAGTAATCACCACATTCTGGGCAGCAACGCCTGTTTTTCTGGTGACGATATCTTCGATCTGTGCCAGATTCGCATCACTTAGCTCTGTCGCTCCTATCACCACATCCGCGGAATCTGCAGTCATACTTACCACCGCGTCTGTAAAGCCTTTGGATGCCAGGAGTGTTTCTGCGGCTGCTTCCTTTTCCGCGTAATCTGTCATAGCCACCATCTGATTGACCGCTTCCTGCTTCTGTTCATCGCTTAAGTTTTCATTGTCTATGATTTCCATCAGGGATTCCTTGTTCTGGGCACGTACCTGTTCTCTGGTCACTTTTGCCTCTGCCACCACGCCGTCCACTCCGGCGCTTGTCAGAACCGCCTCTCCCGGAGTCCCTTCTACGCTTCCATCCTCCCCGGTCCCGCCGTCCTGACTTTCAATATCTTCTGACTGTGCCGTCACATCTTCCTCCGAAATATCAAGAAGCTCCTGATTTGCCAGATCTGCGTTGGTCTCTTCTGTGTCACTGCCGGACGGGAAGATCCGTCCGGAATAATTCAGGTATCCGGCCGCTGCGATCATAACCGCCAGCGCTGCAATAATGATCTGATTTTTTTTGAATATCTTTTTCACTGTTCACCCTCCTGCTCTTTGCCCTATCATGATTCATGCTTCTTCATTATCCTAATTTTATGCGATTCGATTCCAAATAATGCCTCTACAGCCTCTGTTATGTTCTGTTTTACCACAGCCTGGTCCCCTCCCTGCGCGACCACTACCACTCCTTCTATCTGCGGACTTAATTCTTTACTGACATAAGGACTTTGATCCTGTCCGTCTCCTTGCGCATATACTGTACTTTCTTCCTGATTTTCCTGTTTGGTTGTCCGTGTCCCTCCCTGACTGTCAGATTCCGTCACCGTCTCCTGATCCGATGTCTGATCTTTTTCCACCACTTTTTCCGCCGACGACTTTAGTGTGACCATGACCGTTACTTCACCGGCCCCTTCAATCTGAGAGAGCGTGTCAGACAGCTTTTGCTCTAAGTACTGGGTATACCCGGTCTGGCTGTCCTGAGCCGGCATTTCCATCTGGCCACTGTCTCTTTCTCCGCCTGTGGTTTCCTTCGTTCCGCCTGACGGCAGCGCGATCACAACCAGCAGGACTCCGGTCAGTAAGAGAATCAGGATCTGATCCTTTTTTAGTTTCCGGACAGATATTTTTGAAAATAATTCTTTTCTTTTTTTATTTTCCAATCTCAATCTCCTCCACCTGGATCCCGTCCTTTTTTTCCTCTGCCTGCTCCGCTTCTTCGGCAATGGGCCGGATCTCTTCAAGAAACGCGGAAGATTCTTCAATACGCTGCATCTGTTCCTGATACTCCCTGCTGTCATACAGATCTGTCAGTTGATGATCCATCCCGAAAATCTTTAAAACAGGCGTAATCAGAAGGATCACCAGGACCAGGCCGGTAAAAAAGCGGATATACTTCTGATAGTCTGAATTTGGGAGCAGATGCAGCACGGCTGTCACCATCACCATATAAAAGGCAATATTACCAATCCATTCATAAAAATACTGAAGCATTTCTCTCCTCCTATGTGCCGCTGGTAACTGCGGTCACTACGGCAACCGTCAGCAGAAACAGCACGCCTGTTGTAAAAATCACGCGCAGAAGCAGCCGGCACCCTTCTCCCACCGTATCAATGCAGCCTGTGATCCTCGGATCGGATACCGGCTGGATCACGGCAGCCGCCAGTTTGTACATGATTACAATACAGGCGGTCTGGACCAGTGGGATCAGGCACAGCGATACACAGATCAAAGCCCCTGCCATGCCGATTCCGTTTTTTACAAGGACAGCCGCGCCAACAGCCACTTCTGCCATGCCGCCAAGGGCATCTCCTACTCCTGGAATAGCCTCCGCGCCTCGGGTCAGAATGCTTCGTTTGACGGAATCGATTGCCGGGCTGATCATTCCCTGGACCACATTGATGCCCACGACACAGGCCAGCAGAGTTTTCAGACTCCAGGATACTCCCATTTCAATCAGCTCTGCAAACCTGGTAAGATATGCTTCGCCGGAAAGATCATTTAATACCCTGACCATCATATAGATGTGGATCATTGGCAGCAGGATGCTGGTAATCAGAAGTTCCACCAGATAGATCAGAAACAGTACCAGATTATAAAACGCGACCGCCGTCACACTGCCTTTTGCTGCCGCTACCGCGGCAAAATACAAAGGACAGAACACTCCCATAAAAGAAGTCAAATCCCCGATACCGCTCTCTGCCCACTCTGCCACACTTTCAAATGTATTCAGCGACAGTGCGATCATCAGAAGATACAGGGCATAAAAGCTGATTTCCGACAACTGGCGGCTCTGGAATACTTTCGAAAAATTACTGAACACTGCTGCGATCACTGCAATCAGGAGCATATGGGCCAGCTGGTCCTTTCCACTCCTGACCGCATAGGTAAACTGTTCAGAAACCAGCCGGTTAAAAAGCCCTGCGGTCAGTTCCAGATCCCCCGAAATCAAAGCCGCAGCCACCTGTTTAAAATCCAGACGTTCTTCCGGAAACAGTTCTTTCAGAGATTCATCAATTTCATCAAAGTCAAACTGTGACAGGATCTCCTCCTCCATCTCTTCGGATCCGCCGTCCGCATGCCCTTCTTCTGCCGCCTTACATGGACCCGGCACTGCCATAAACCAGACACACAAAACAGCAAGGATCAGTCTTATGTATCGTCTTCTTTTCGCTTTCATGATAAAAATTCCCGGATTGTACTTAAAAGCGCGGTCAAAATCGGCATGCTGAGGACCAGGATCGCCAGTTTTCCAAAAATTTCAATCTGTACCGCAATGGTCTGATAGCCTGCGTCCTTGCAGATCCCTGATGAAAATTCTGCCACATAGGTGATCCCCAGCATCCGGATCAATGTTCCAATATAAGCCGTATCCATCTGGATATAATCTCCGATTATAGACAGGGCATCTACCATCACTTCCAGCCGTCCGATCACAGCGAAAAAAATAAACAGACTCAGTGCCACACTGATATAGATTCCATATTCCGATTTTCCGCTTTTAAACTGGACCGCCAGGAGTACCCCTGCCACGCCCAGGATCCCGATCTGTATCATATTCACAGGCCACCCCTCCTATAGCGAAAATAAATCCTGGATCGATTCAAACAGATCATAGATATAAGGAACAATCCAGAACAGAACCAGCAAAAGTCCTGCAAGGCTTGTTAAAAACGCCTGCTCTTCTCTGCCGCTGTGTTTAAGTACCTGGCTTAAGATTGACACCAGGATCCCGACCGCCGCGATCTTAAATAATAAACTGATATTCATGCATACCTCCTCTGACTGTCATTGTTTTTCTAAATCAGCAGGATGGCGATGAATATTCCGCTCATAACCCCCAGGCAATGGCACAGCCGGACTCTGGTCTTCATCCCCTCCCTCTTTTCTTCCATCGATTTTCCAAGCTCATTCAGATATAGATCCATGGAGCGGAGCTGAGATTCCAGATCTGTATTGCCAAGGTGCCTTCCCAGCTCTTCCAGCCGGCATCTGTCTCTTTCCGGAAGTCCTGAGTCTTTCAGGTGCAGACGGATCCCGTCTTCCCAGATCTTCCAGAACGGCATGCCGCTTTTTTGGTCCATTGCCCCGGAGATTTCTGTCAGCCACTTTCGGTATGGCTCCGGCGAAGAACTTCCTATCTTTGCAAATGCTTCTCCCAGGTAGGATCTGGCATACAGAATCTCTCCTCTCAGGGCATAAAGCACTGACTGGAGCAGACGCATCTGCTCATACTGCTCTCTTACTCTCTCTGCCGCCCTCATGCCCCATAGGGTAGTCGCTACAATGATCAGAATACTGCCTGCTGCTTTCAGCATGCCCTCTCCTCCCGGTACAGAAGGCTTCCCCGTTCATCATAGATTCCTTCTACCTTCCCGGTTTTTTCCTGATTTCCCAGAAGGATATATCTCTCAAAACTTCCGCGTCGGATCATCTGGTGAAATAAAGGCTTATGCTTCAGCTCCTCCATGGATCCCGCGTGCACCGTGGCCAGGATCCGGCACCCACAGTGCATGGCATACTCGATGGCATGTACATCCTCCGGGCTTCCGATCTCATCGACCGCAATCACCTCCGGTCCCATAGACCGGATCAGCATCATCATCCCTTCCACCTTCGGACATCCATCCAGAATATCTGTCCGTTTTCCCAGATGATTCTGCGCTACGCCCCGATAACATCCTCCGATTTCCGACCGCTCGTCCACAACTCCCACCGTCTTTCCCTCGATCCAGGCGTTTCCATCCGAAATCTGCCGGATCATATCCCTTAAAAGCGTCGTCTTTCCACATCTGGGCGGCGACACCAGAAGCGTATGGCAAAGCTGTCCGTCTCTTACCACATATGGGAAAACCTGATCCGCACACCCGGGAATCTCATGCGACATCCGCACATTTACAGAAGAAATGTATTTCAGATTCTTCACTCTCCCATCCTCCACAATCACCTGTCCTGCCATCCCCACTCTGTGCCCTCCTTCAATCGTGATAAATCCCTGTTTCATTTCCTGTTCATAAGCATAAAGAGAATAATTGCTGACATATTCCATCATCTCCCCGATCTCCGCCTCCGTCACCAGATACGGCCGGTCTCTCTGATTCCGCAGCATCGTCTCGCGTCCCCGGTACACCAAAATCAACGGCATCCCCACTCTCAGCCGGATCTCCTGCAGCCCCCCGTAATCCAGGCCCTCTCGCTCCAGCATCCTGCGCACACCCCGCGGCAGCACATGTAAAATCTGCTCTTCCCTCATATCTTTGTCCACCTCTTTATCTCCATATATATGAGAAACATCAGAAAATATGCAAAAAAATCGGGGACGTACACTTTTGCAAAATGGTGTGCTCCCCGTCAAGTAGACAGTGAA
>USDK01000007.1 GCA_900553355.1 uncultured Lachnospiraceae bacterium | reverse complement strand
CGCCAACGATTTCCTCTCCTTTGACGCAACCGAATGCGGCATCAACGAGCGCGTCTGCTACCGTGTGCTGGCCGAAATCCTGGAGTCCGTCCAGAGCGAGGCGGAGCTCAAGGACGCGCTGCGCGCCCGCAAGGCCGACCTGATGCCCAACCACATCACCGTGGACGATATCTTTGCCACCATCAACTATATGTGCGGCCTGATCCAGGGCGTCGGCACCGGCATCGCCCTTCCGCTGATGTTTAACATCACGCTGGAACAGGTACCGGCAGAAAAGCTGGGGCTGATGATGGGCACGGCATCTCTGATCACTGCCATGGCACCGGCAGTTGGTCCTTCCGTGGGCGGTTTTATCGTCAATCATTTTGGCTGGAGAATGATCTTCGTAGCTCTCCTTCCCCTTTTAATCCTTTCCTTTATCATGGGGGTAACATCCATCCGTCAGGTATCTGAGACCCGGAAGGCTCCTTTCCAGGTACTCGATTACCTGTTTCTTGCTGTCGGCTTTGCCTGCTTCATCTTTGCCACCAGCACGGCATCCTCTACAGGATGGGCCAGCCTGCCGGTAGCCGCACTGTTTGCCCTCAGCATCCTTTGTCTGGCAGTCTTTTACTACAGATGCTCTCACAGCAAGGATCCTCTCATTGATGTCCGTGTATTTCACTGCCTTCCCTTTACGTTAAGCGTACTGGTATTAGTTTTCATCCAGTTTGTCTGCCTGGGACTTGGCTATCTGATCCCCAACTATGCCCAGCTGGTTTCAGGAGAAAATGCCTTCACTGCCGGATGCCTTCTTCTTCCCGGCTGTCTCCTTGGAGCTTTTCTTTCCCCGATAAGCGGAAGACTGTTGGATCGTTTCGGCGCGGCACGCCCAATATTGTTTGGAAATGTCTGCATCATCTTTTCGCTGGTGTGCTTTACGCTGTTCTCAGGAAGGCTTGAAATCCTTCCCTGCATCGGCTTTTACGTATTCTTTGCATTGGGGCAGGGCTGCTCTGTAGGGAACACTATGACCAACGGACTGCGCCAGCTTTCTCCGGCGCTGAATGCAGACGGCAATGCCGTGATCAACACACTGCAGCAGCTGGCAGGTGCGATCGGCACCTCTGTGGTCACTACTATTGTAGCGGCTTCTCAGGCCTCTCTTCCAGGCGACACGGCTTTGGCTACACAGCAAGGAAGCCAGGAAGCATTCCGCCTCCTGGCCGTTATTACCGTCCTGATACTCATCTGCTCCTGCAGCGCCTTCTTGTTGATCCGCAGCAGACAGCAGAACTTTTCTTATTCGAATCAATAAATATTATTCCATCTCTGCGGCCTTGTTAATGCAGGTAATGGCATTCAGGCTGCGGGGATATCCGATATAAGGCAGGCACTGGGATACCACCTTTACCAAAAATGCCTGGTCATTTCCCAGATTCATATTTCCCTTTGCATGGGATGTCAACTGCGGTTCGCATCCTCCCTGCGCCGCCAGGAAACAGAATGTGATCATCTCTCTCTGCTTCAGATCCAGACCTGTTCTGGTATAATAGTCGCCAAAACAGTTATCTGCCAGCCACCGGTTGATGTGACCGCCTTTCCATGCCTCCTTCATCTGTTCCCCGAATATCTCTACCTGGGCCTGTACTCCTTTTTCCAGCCGGTCTTCCATAGTGGTCACAGCCTGGGATTCCAGCGGAAGCTTAATTCCTCTGTGTTCCATCACTTCATTGGCGACTGTCAGGAAAGGATATACCCGTCCAATTCCCAGATAATCCACTGCCTGATATATCATTTCCTTGATCATGACCGGAGATAGTCCTGCGTCCAATGCCTCCGGAAGCGTTCTTACAAATACATCAATCCCCTGGCATCCCATAAGAGTCGCCAGCACAGCCAGATATCTGGTCTCATCATCCAGGGTCTGACCTTCCTCCTTCACTACTTCCTCATAAGCAAAATGTTCAAACCGTTCCATAAACTCCGGATCTGTCTCATACAGCTTTTTTTCTGCTTTCATCATAATTCCTCCTTTTATTTTTACCGTCCACAGCGGATCTGATGCCGGAGATAGTCCATCCACTCCAGCCTTTTTTCATAAAAATGAATCTGATCCAGTGTAACAGCGCGTTTTTTATTTAAAATATGCAGCCGTTCTGCCGCAGATCCTTCTTTCTCCAGCAGCTGCATATATATTTCTATTTCTTCTCCTGAAAATCCAATTTCCTGAAGGGTCATGATCATGCTTTGCTTTGCCATATCCTCTTTTTCTTCCTGTTTCCGATTCTTTTCCGGCATCATCGTACCAATCCCCTTCTTATCAAATAAAAAATGCAGGCGTTCTCTTGAAACACCTACATTGTAAAAAAATTTTTTCTATCTGTCTAATACTTATTTTCAATGAAGCTGAATGCCTAAATTGAATTTTTTATAAACTCGATAAAATGAGTAGCCGCCGTAGAAAACACCTGGTTTTTCTTCCATGCCAGCACTGCGCCGGTTTCCAATCTGGGAGACAGAGGGACAAAAGTAAGCCCGTCATATTTTACATCCAGACGGAAACAAAATGCAGATCCCACACCGTTTTTAACCATGTTTGCCGCATTCAGCAACAGATTAAACGAAGCCGCCACATCCAGCTCTTCATAAAGATCTCCAAACCAGTTTGCCAGAACACTCCTTACATTTTCACGGCTTGCCATGATCAGCGGCGTATGCTTTAGATCCTCCGGCGTCACGGCATCCAGTCTGGCCAGCGGCGAATCATCCCTTACCAGAATTTCCCAGCGCTCCTTCTGGGGCATATGGATAAATTCATAACGGCTGATATCCACCGGTTCCATCAAAAGCCCCAGATCCAGAAGCCCCTTTTCGATCCGCTCTTTGATATCGTCTGCATTTGCACTATAAATCTGGAACTGGACCAGCGGATGTTCCGCCCGGAACTGAACCATTTTCCTGGACAACCAGGTCATATTCCTGGTCTCTCCACATCCAATGGCAATTTCCCCGGCCAGTTCTTCATCTTTTCCATTAAATTCCTGTTCAATCTTCTCTGTCAGTGACACAATCTCCTGGGCCCGTCTTTTTAGCAGCATACCATCTCCTGTCAATGTCACATGATATTTGCCCCGGTGAAACAGCTGGACTCCCAGCTCTTCCTCCAGCTGGATCATCTGCCTGGACAGGGTGGGCTGAGTAATATGCAAAAGCCCGGCGGCCTTCGTAATGTTCTCTTCCCTTGCCACCATCAGAAAATATTTCAGTACCCGAAGCTCCATCTTCTCTTCTCCTCTCTTGCCTGCACCCTATTCCCTATGTTCCAGATAACAGCCTGCCTCATGGGAATAGATCACTCCTACTGCCTGCAGATAGGAATAGATAATGGTCGTCCCCACAAAATGCATGCCTCTTTTCTTCAGATCTGCCGAAACTGCATCCGAAAGATCTGACCGCGTCTGATCCTTCTCATAGACCACGGTTCCGTCCGTCCAGCCCCACAGATACGCCGAAAAGCTTCCGTATTCTTCCTGTATCTTCTGAAAAATCCCGGCATTTGCTACTGCCGCTTGGATCTTACGCCGATTCCGGATAATCTCCTTATTTTCTAGAAGCGTATTTACCTTCTCTTCTCCATACTTACTGACCTTCTTTATATCAAACCCATCAAAAGCCTTTCGGAAGGCGTCCCGTTTGTTCAGCACACACTCCCAGGAAAGGCCTGCCTGGAAAGACTCCAGGATCAGCATTTCAAACAGCTTCTGATCCTCATAGACAGGTACGCCCCACTCCTCATCATGATATTTCAGGTAGCGCTCATTCCCGGGATTGGCCCACCGGCACCTGTGTTCCCAAAGCTTTGGAAGATCTGCTCCTTCCAGTTTCAGAAGTCTGGCCTTTACCTCAGTTCCACCGGCATAACCGGTCAGACTGCCGTCTTTTCCAAGAACTCTGTGACAGGGAATGATCACTGAGATTGGATTATGTCCCACCGCACTCCCCACGGCCTGGGCAGACATGCTGTCTCTTCCCAGCATTTCTGCCGCCTTCTGCGCCAGCGCCCCATATGTGGTTATCTCTCCATATGGAATTTCACACAATAATTTCCAGATCATCTTTTGAAATTCTGTGCCGCAAGGGGCAAGGGACAGCTCTTCAGGCTTTGGCCTTTCTCCTGAAAAATACCGGTCCAGCCAGGATTTTACCTCTGAAAATACAGGAAGGCAGTTCCTTTCCGTCATATTGTCGGAAAGAGAACCGCCAAAATATTTCTGACCGGCAAACCACAATCCTGCGAGAGCCTCTCCGTCACTGGCAAGGGTCATCTTCCCTGCCGGTGACAGATATGTTGTAGAATAGTACATAGGCTTCTCCTCCGTCAAAACATTATCTTTATCATATCACGGGAGAAGCTTCCAGCCAATATGTCTTTTCGAAAGAATTATTTCCGGTTTACCGGTTCTCCATTCTCTCCTTCATATTGTCTGCCCCAGCCGGTAATTACCGAAAACAGAAGCACCAGAAACAGCATCATACTGTAAAACATACTGCCGCCCACCTGGGTCACACTTAAAGGTGCGATCATGTCATACCCTTCCGTCAGAGAAGTTCCAATGAATACAAATACACTTAAGAAGGGCATCGCCAGTACAATAGAATTGGCAAATCCATCCAGAAGATTTGCTCTTCGATACGGATGAAGGCCGACACGCTTTCCGATTTCATTCTGGATCTTTCCAAAAGTTGCCATGGAGGCACTGGTCACACCGCCGAAGATCAAAGTTGTCAGAGAGATTCCGAGCATCATTGCAATCTCTGCCCCACGGGCGGTTTTTCCAAGCCGGCTCTTAAGGATGCCGTCCGCAATCCGGTCCATCACTCCTGCTGCCGTCAGTACACCCATGATCCCGTATACCGACAGGACCAGGACAACCGTTGCCATCATTCCGCTGATGCCGGAAGTCAGAAATCCGGAAGGCGCTCCGTCTACAATCGAAATGATATCTGAGAACTTCAGGATTCCTGCGGCCAGTCCCAGGACGCTTCCCAACAAAATGCCAATGGTGATCGCCTTATAAATATTCCGGGTCTTCACTGCCACTGCCAGCATAACGATAACCGGGATCAGCATGATCAGCGTGGACGGATCCATATTCTCCGCCAGGATCTCTTCTCCTCCTGCTCCTCCGGTTCCGCCGCCGCCAAAGATCCAGAACAGGACGAAGGAGATACTTCCTGCCACAAGAGAGTACTTAAGTCTGGTGGCTACGCAGCCGCCTACATCCGCAGTTCCCGGCCGTCTGGTATACTCCTGTGTACCGGCTGAAATAATGGTAGTGTCTGAAATAGGCGCCAGGTTGTCTCCAAAGATAGCCCCTCCTACAATGGCGCCTGCCAGCACAGGGGCATTGCTCCCCAGCAGGATCCCTGCCGGATAAAAGATTGGAAAACAGGTAAACATCGTCCCCAGAGAGGATCCGGTAGCCGTAGAGATCACACAGACCGAAAAAAAGGTAAATGCTGTGAACAGCCCTTCCCTGACATGGAAGGAATCTGCCAGCCACACAAATCCGGATGACAGATTTGCCGTCTTGATCATTTCTGCAAACATCCCGATGATCAGAAGCAGGATCCCGATGGGGACTGCTTCATTGGCGCCCTCATGCACGGCATCCCAGAACCTGTCATACTGTCCTTTCCTGACGAAGAGTGCGCCGATCAGAAGACCGACAAATGCTCCCATAGCCAGCGCATACATCTCAAAAGCTTTGAATACGACAAAATACAACACGCAGAAAAACAGAAAGACAACTGCCGGCAGAAACGACATTCCCCAGCCGCCGCGAAACTCCAGTTTTGGCTTCGGATTTGTTCTGTGCTGCTCACTCATACGCTTTTCCTCCTTTTCTTTTCTTCATTTCTATCATATCAACTGATTACTCTTCTTCATTCAGGTTCATCCACATAATATTGCGGTATTTCGAGCCGATGGTTCTCTCCTGCTGGAAAGGTTCGCCGTCCACCGTCGGATATGCACTGAGGAAATCCCGGATTCTCTGGATCTCTTCCTCCTCCAGATCGAAGGAGAAAATCTTCAGATTGTCCTCCACATGACGACTGTTGCGTACGCCGATGATGGCTGCTCCCACGCCTTCCTGACTTAAGATATATTTGGACGCCACCTGGGAGATTCCAACCTGGTATTTTTCGGCGATCTCTTTCAGAAGCACCAGCAGCTTCTGATAGCCGTCCCATCCAAGAGAATCCTCGATCACCTGCAGATATTTCACCTGAGATCTGGTCTCTGGCTCACCCATAGTCTTTCCGATCCAGCGTTCCGCCAGGAATCCTCCGGAAAGTGTGCCATAGCAGAGCATCGGAATACCCTGGCTCTTACAATAGTCTAAGTATCCCTTCTCAGGCCTTCTGTCAAAGACAGAATACTGCGTCTGAGTAGTTGTCACCGGAATCCCGGCATCTACCAGCTCCTTCAGATGTTTTGTATCAAAATTCGTCACGCTGATCTTCCGGATTTTTCCTTTTTCCTTCAGACGGCAGAGATATCCGGCCGTCTCGATACAGCCCGGCACGTCATAATCCCACCAGTGGAACTGCACCATGTCCAGGATTTCCCTGTTCAGGCGCTTCAAGCTCCGGTCGATGATCTTTTCGGTATAGGCAAAATCCACCTGACTTAAAAGATCAAGATCCGGCACATATTTGGTATGGATCTGGATCTGATCCGGAGATATTCCGCTTCCATGCTTTAATTCCAGAACAAATTTTCCAAGAAATTCTTCCACTCCTGTATAAATATCCCCACAGTCAAAGGTGGTAAATCCTCGTTCTGCCAGCATATGAAAGGCACGCATTACATCCGAAAAATCCAGGTCATTTTTCAGGCTGTGCCCTTCCGAGAGCTGCCAGCAGCCGTTGATCACCCGGTTAATCTGATATCCTTCGCCTAACGTTAATTTCTGTTCCATGATTTTCGTCTCCTTTTCTATGTTATTCTTGTGTTTCTGCGATTTTCTCCACGGTACACTCTCCATGACGAAAGGTCCTTTTCCCGATCCTTGTGATCTTAAACTTTGCTCCGCAGTTGGGATCCGGACAGGCGATCACACTGTCTGAAAGCATCCAGTCATTCCCCTCCAGCGGTCTTTGCTTTGCCGGAAGCAGCGGCAGAAGCGCTGCCAGTGAATACATGGAAAAGGAGTGGGTCTGTGGAAACACCAGATTTTCCCCGATCACCAGAAAGTAATCCCCTTCCCTGTGACTGCATACCATCGGCTTATCCGAACCGATCACCTCCACCTTCAGATCATAGAGTGTAAAACTATCGTCCATCTTCTTTCCTCCCATAAACAAATAAAAAAACCTGTCCTTGAATTACTTCAAGGACAGGTATATTACCTGCGGTACCACCTTGTTTGACACAAAATCTTGTGCCCTCTCATTACAGAATGCCATCACACTCCTGGCCGGATAACGCTGGCCGCATGCGTCTTGGCTACCAGACTAACCGTCCTTCACCTCGCCCTCCGGGGCCCACTTGCTGTCACTGACGTCTCTCCGGCTTTCACCATCCCGGATTCGCTTTCGACCGTTTGACCGCCTAACTTCCCCGTCTTCGGTTTACTTTTGTAGTATAGCATCGTGCCAGTGCGATTGTCAAACATTTTTTTATTATGGCTGACAATTTCCGCAAGGTTCATATCCTTTCTGAACAATCTCTTCTCTGCTTCCCTCGAATTCCTGCCGGTTCTGCGGATTCATATCTTTTACGCTGCTGCAGTCCGGTCTGTGGAATTTATGCGTATTGGTATTCAAAATATAGGTCTGATCCTCGCCGGACTTTGAACTGTCAGATACCGGCTCACTTTGCTCTTCCTGCGCCTCCTTGCTGTCCCCTTGGGCATAATCAATCTCGATCCCGGGCTGCACATTGTAGACATATACATTAAAAGACACGCCTTCTCCGCCGTCTTCCACCGATTCTGCCTCCATCCAGACACCGGAGGCTACAAGATTATCCCCTTCAAACACAGGGACCACCCGGTACATCACATGGTTGTCCGTCTCTTCCACATAGCCGGCCACTTCATTTTCAAAGGGCAGCATCCCTTCCGTATTCATATAACGGGTTCCCGTGATCAGATTCTTCTCATTGGCGTTCTCGGCCGTCAGCTGGTAACCGATCAGATGACACCGGTTATATAAAGACCCTCCTTCTACATTATCATACTGCACCGACTGCCATCCAGAAGGTTTCACCTGGCTGATATCTCCACGCTCTTCTGTGGGCATCAGATCCTGGCCAATGCAGGCCTCGACCTCTGTGCAGCGTCCCAGCTCGTCTAACTCTCCATAGTGCTCATAAGATTCCTCTGTCAGCTCATCCCTGGTAAAATCCGGCTGGTTTTCTTCCACCTCTATGTATGGTTTTCCCTGGTACTGTGGAATCTCTTCCAGTTCCACCTCTGCCACAGACACTGAAGCTTCCGGCGTTTCCTGCCAGAAGCTCTGTTCTGCTCCGCAGCCGGTGCTGACACTCAGAAGACATACACACAAGAATGCAGCTGCATATTTACGAAAATGTCCTGTCAAACCGCTCATCCAGCTCCTTTCTGGTCCAGATGCTCTCATCCAGACTGATGATCATCCGTACTGCCAGATCCACCGCCGCATCAAAATGCTTCATCAGTTCTTCGTTGCTCTCCCGGCATTTCGGATTATCCTTTCTCTGATTCATCAGGCCCTTCATGCTGGCATAATGCCCCGTCATTTTAAGTGCAGTATTGACTGCTCCGTGTTTGATCCTTCCAGGCGCCGTAAACAGGCGCTTGATCAGGCGCAGATCTTTCAGCGACTGCATCACGGTCTTCCGGCTGATATTCTCATAAAACGGCCAGATAGCGTCTGCTGTTGCGATATCTACCGGCACCAGACGCGCCGTCGGATAAGAAAATGGATCCTTTCCATCCATGCGCATCAGTTTTTTTTCAAACTCTTCTTCAATTTCCAGGTGCTGGACACCACTTTTTTTAATATAAGACTCTACATAAGGATGGCACTCACTGTCCAGGATAAAATGGCAGACAAATCCCATCAAATATGCATATTCCCGACTTTTCTCCCCCTTTTTGCGCACGACTTTCACTGCATGCTCAAAAAATGGCATGGCAGAAATCTCATGCAGATGATTGCCATACTTTGTCACCCGGTTCGGTCGGTACGGCTGATAAAAGAAAAACAGATCCGGCCCCTGAAGTCCGATCCGATACTGCCTGTAATGGCCCTTAACCGTCGCTTTCAGTCCCTTCGGAAGACGCTCCGCTACTTTTTTCCCAAATCTGTCATGTGCATAAAATGCAGGCATATTTATAATCCCCTTTCGAAAATGCTTACTTTACTGCTGCTGCCTTGCGAAATAGTACAAAACCAATCACAAACATCACTGCGATGATCGCAACTCCGGCATTTGCCACATTGGTAATCTGCGCCACTGCTCCCACCAGCGTAGTCCCCATAAAAGATGCCCCTTTTCCGCAGATATCATAGATCCCAAAATATTCACCGGACTTCTCCGCCGGAATGATCTTGGCAAAATAAGACCTGGCCAGCGCCTGGATCGCGCCCTGGAACATTCCCACCATCACAGCCAGGAACCAGAACTCCCACTGCTTATCCAGCTGGACTGCAAACAGCGCAATACAAGTATATGCCAGAATGCAGATTTTGATCAGCCTGGTTGTCTCATATTTCTTCGAGAATCTGGAAAAGACCAGCGCACATGGGAATGCCACAATCTGGGTCACCAGAAGCGCCAGCAACAGACCTGTCGTGTCAAGTCCGAGTGCGCTTCCATAGGCTGTCGCCATCTCAATAATGGTATACACGCCATCAATAAAGAAGAAGAAAGAAAGCAGATATAAGAAGATCTTCTTCTCCTTTTTGATATCACGCAGTGTATGCCCCAGTCTCAAAAAGCTGTCGCGTATCGGATGTTCCGGGGCCGCCGCAAAATTTTTCTGTCGGTAATTTTTCAAAAGCGGCACCGTCATCAGGACCCACCAGGCTGCGTTGATGAAAAACGCCAGCATCATCGCTGTATTCATTGTAATCCCGATGCTCTCATACATCAATACAAATACCAGAGAAATCATAAATGGAATACAGCTTCCGATATATCCCCAGGCATACCCGTGAGAAGAAACTTTGTCCATCCGCTCCGGCGTTGTCACATCCACCAGCATGGAGTCATAGAAGATCAGACTGGCATTGTACCCCACCTTGGCAATAACAAAAACTACCAGAAATACGATCCATGAAGCAGGAACAGACAGTGCTGCGCAGCCAATCACACCGATCATCATAAAAAACACAAACAATGGCTTTTTATAATTTCTGGTATCAGCCACCGTTCCCATTGTCGGTCCGAGAAATGCGACAATGATCGTTGATATGGATGCCGCATATCCCCAGTATGCCAGGTAGTCTACCTCAGAAATCCCTGCGTTTCCTGCAAGTGCATTAAAATATATTGGAATGATGGTAGATACCAGAAGGGTAAACGCCGAATTTCCCACATCATACAAAATCCAGTATTTTTCAAGCTTTGTCAATTTTTCATTTTCCATGATTGTTTCCTTCCTCTTCCTTCAGACTTTCTTTTCATCATACCCCTGCTCTGTAAATGCCGGAACAGGCCTTCGTAAAAAGAAAGTTAAGTTTCCCACTCTTTTTTTCCCAGCCGGACATCCTCCATCTTTCCTGCCATCTCTTCATCCATGTGGTCAAAGAGATAATTCCGGCTGCTGTCATGCCGTTCCAGGTATTCCTCACGAAGCTCCTGCTCCATGATCTTTACATCCTCCCGGAACTCTCTTGCCGAGATCAGAGTGCCTCCCTGCCCCAGGGTGACTACCTGTTCCACGCCGTCGGAGGTCACGACGGTAACATGGTATTTACGCCCAATCTCGTGAACCACCTTTTCAATATACTGATCCGCCGTCTCTGCTTCCTTCGTATAGACCACATGAATATTATGATACTTCATGATTTCCAGATGTTCTCCCTCTACCTGGTAGGCATCGTACACCAGGATCACCTGGCATCCCCGGTATCCCTGATAATTACAGAGGACATCCATCAGCTTATGTCTGGCGCCGCCGATATTGACCTTCGCCAGCTCTTTTAAGTCTTCCCAGGCAAAAATCACATTATAACCGTCTACCAGAAGGTATTCTGTCCCGGCCGGATCTTTTTTCTTCCTGTCCGGTGCTTTTTCTGCCTGGATCTTCCGCTTCCATCCTTCCTGATTTTTCCGCTCTACTTTCCCATATGTCCGGATAAAGATTTCTTCCAGTTCTTTGTCTTCGGCCGCCCAGTCTGTCTGTTTCCCTTTTCTGGATACCTGCATCTGCTCTTCTTTCCTCTCCCGGCTCTTCAGGCAACTGGGCAGATGCATCTTAGACGGCACTTCCTGCCATGGGACAAAACACCCTGCCCCGTGAGAGCAGAAAATGGAGCCGGACGGATTTTCTTCATCTCTGTCCGGATCATATCCGGCTCTTTCTATCACTTCATCAGAATTCCGGCACTCATCATATCCCCAGAAAGTACAGGTCAGATGTCCCTGGCCTCTGGTATAGGCTGTCATTTCTCTTGCATAATCTCTCATAGCAGAAACCGGTGCTCTGCCCTTTAGAATCGTCATATCTTTCTGCTGTTCCGGGGACTCGCTCTCCCCGCCCATATTCTGGATATCGGTCAGAGCTCTGCCTGTTATCTCTGTGGGAACCTCCAGGTAAAATTCATAATATGGCTCCAGCAGCATGCTGTCTGCCTGCATCAGGCCCTGCCGGACCGCCCGGTACGTAGCCTGACGGAAGTCTCCTCCTTCTGTGTGCTTCAGATGTGCCTTTCCGGACATCAATGTAATCTTCATATCCGTGATTGCAGAACCGGTTAACACCCCCCGGTGTACCTTTTCCGCCAGATGTGTCAGAATCAAGCGCTGCCAGTTCAGATTCAGGTCATCCTCACTGCAGGCGCTCTCAAACACAAGTCCACTTCCTCGTTCTCCTGGCTCCATCAGAAGATGTACCTCTGCATAATGGCGCAGCGGTTCGAAATGCCCCACGCCTTCCACCGTATTCCGGATCGTCTCTTTATATACCACACGTCCGGCATCAAAAGAAACAGAAACGCCAAACCTCTCCTCAATCAGGCTCTTAAGGATCTCGATCTGCACTTCGCCCATGAGGCGGACATAGATTTCTCCCAGTTCTTCTTCCCAGACTACCCGGAGCATGGGTTCTTCTTCCTCAAGCCTTCTAAGATTCTGCAGCATCCGGTGCACATCACACCCTTCCGGCAGCTGGACCTGGTATTCCAGCACAGGCTCCAGCCAGGGTTCCTCTGCCTCCGGTTCTGCTCCAAGACCTTCTCCCGGCCAGGTCCGCCCAAGACCTGTCAACGCACAGACCGTACCTGCCTCTGCCTCCTGAAGCATCTCATATTTTTCTCCGGAATACAGGCGGATCTGATCTACCTTTTCTTCCCAGGGCTCATCCGCCTGGTCGTTCCCACTTAGCAAGTCCTTTACTCGAAGCCGTCCTCCTGTGATCCTTACGTGGGTCAGCCTGGTTCCCTGACTGTCTCTGGATATCTTATATACCCGCGCTCCAAATTCTTCCGGCCAGGCCTTTTTCTCTGCATAACAGGCGATCCCATCCAGTAATTCCTCGACTCCATCAATCTTAAGCGCCGATCCAAAATAGCAGGGAAACACCTTACGCTCCTGGATCATCCGCCGGATCTCCTGATCTTCCACCGTTCCCTCCTGGAGATAACGCTCCAGCACGGCTTCATCACAGACAGCCAGATCCTCCAGAAACTGCTCCTGTCCCTGTTCCATTCCAAAATCAACACAGCCTTCACCAAGCTGCTGTTTTAGTTCTTTCATCCGCTGCTGCCGGTCTGTCCCCACCTGATCCATCTTGTTGATAAATAAGAAAACCGGAATCTCATATCTTTGCAGCAGCTTCCAGAGGGTGCTGGTATGACCTTGCACGCCGTCCGCTCCGTTAATCACCAGTACCGCATAGTCAAGGACTTTCAGAACCCGTTCCATCTCCGCAGAAAAATCCACATGCCCCGGCGTGTCCAGGAGCGTGATCCGGCAGTCCTTCCACTGCATCAGCGCCTGCTTGGAAAAGATGGTGATTCCCCGCTTCCTTTCCAGCTCATAGGTGTCCAGGAACGCATCCTGGTTGTCCACTCTTCCTGGCTTCCTGATATTTCCGCACAGGTAGAGCAGCGCCTCAGAAAGCGTAGTCTTTCCTGCATCTACATGGGCAAGGATACCGATGCAAATCTGCTTTCCCGGCCTGTTTGCCTGTGTATTTCTTTTATTTTCAGACGTATTTTCCATGAAAATACCCCTTTCTGTTCAATCGTGCAAATTTTATCATATCACAGAAAGGGGGAGAAGTCGATAAATCGTTGATTCTAAAAGCAAAAACTATTTTATAAAATTTTATACCTGCGTCCTTTATTTTTCCCAGTTGCTTCTATTTTTTCAAGCCGTATCAATTCTCTCACTAATTCGCGGGCTCTTGTTTCTTTAACTCCAAGGAATTCTGCTATTTCAGCTGTTCTATATTCTCGATCCAATTCCATCCATTCTATTATTTTTTCTAGCTGTTGTCTGGTTTTATTTGTAAGTTTCTTTTTTTCAGCGCTTTTTATCAGCGCTTTTTTATCAGCGCTTTTTATCAGCGCTTTTTCATCCATGTTTTTTACAAACGATAATTTCAAAATAGTTCTGTCGGGGCCGTATTCTTCTATGACTTCCGGCTGTTTCCATTCCTGCTGTTCCCACACGCTGTATATATCCGGCACGCCGCTTCCGGCTCTCTCACCAATGCCAATCAGATTAAACATCTTCATCAGCGCTTTGTTTCTCGGATCGGAAATGCCACCCTTGAGCATCTGTGCTTTTCCGGTTCGGATACTCCCCGGATTTTCCATTACGATAGACTCTGCGTCTTTCCGGATCACAATCCCTCTCGGAAAATAAAAGTCTGTATTTACGATACAGTTTGTCAAAGCTTCTCTCAATGCCTTGTGTACAGGCGTATCATCCACCCGGGTTATTCCTTCCAGTTTAAAAGGAATTTTCAGATCTTTCACAAGTTTCCCGTAAACCCGGAAGAAAAAGTCAAATAAATTCCCCGTCCAGTCGCCCGAGCTGGACTGCAGCCTGTCTGTCCAGCGGATCGTCGGATCAAGTATTTCCCGGTAGTCAAGAAAATACTCGGGAAATTCATATAAGATCTTATACTCTTCTCCAAACATGAGTAGTCCGGCAGCCGTAGGATGTAAAGTATGGTCTCTGGCAGACATCCTCGCAGCGCCTATCCTCTCCAAATACTCTTCATCGCTTAAGCGTTCCCACACATGTTCTGTCCGGTACGCCATGTGCCGGTTGCGGTAGGCATGTACAGTCTCTGAATTGAGCACTTCAAGGGACATATCCTGTAAGATTTTCATATCTGCAGTTTCTTCCGGCTGATCCCGGAGCATGGCAAGCACCTCACTGCGGTCACAGTGATAGTCTCCCTCCCAGTTTCTGCGAAAGGTGCCGCTGAACATATCCCCGTTTATATATACCGGCTTCTGCTCACGTTTCGCCTTTGGCACGTGGATAACCATTATGACGCCGCTGTTTTCTTCAAATATTTCCACGTCATTGTCCGTCAGCAGATTTATCGAAACCTTATTTTTATTGTTAATTGTATCCCAGAAATCCTTTCGCAGTTTTACCGCATTGTCCAGCCCGGTCATATGCCAGCTGCCGTCTTTATTTTCCTTTACGCCAAGGATCATGACTCCGCCATAGCAGTTAGCGAAGGCCGAGTATGTCTCCCACAATGAATTTGGAAGTCCGCCTTTTGCTTTTTTTTACCTCGCGACGATTATCTTCACGGTAGGAATCAAATTGGGATATATCAAAATTCACAGACATCACCTCTCTCCATATATGTCATCTATTCTCATCTCTACTTTTGCTCTACCACCACATCCGACCTTAAAATATCCGTCAGAAGATTTCTGCACTCCTTCCGGATCTGCTCCAGCGGGGTCTTCTCCTGATGGCATTCATTGATAAATCCCAGCAGGCCGAAGCAGACGAATCCTGCAATCTTTCTGGCCGAATACTTCAGCTTCAGGTTTCCTTTCTGTATCCGGCTTGTATGCCGTTCCACCGTATCCAGTACAATATTATAGAAAGCAAACGCCAGATATGGATTCTTATCTGGGTCTGTATGCTGAAAAAATTCAAACTTGTCATAATAAATGGAAAGGATACTGTCCAGCATATTAATATATCCCTGGACCAGCCCCTTTTGTGGATTATTTTCCTCCTGTCTCCGGTAATAATCTTCTGTCCCGATCTTCAGCATGTCTTCAAATATCTCATCTACCAATCCGTATTTATCACTATAATGGGCATAAAAGGTGATGCGGCTTGTGTCCGCTCTCCTGCACAGTTCTGTAATGGAAATCTGAGCAAATGGAATCTCGGAAAGCATCTCTACGAGTGTCATTTTCAGGTTTTTCTTCGTTTTGCGTATCCGCTTATCTTCCATTACTTACAGTTTCTCCTCTCTGTATAAATACCTTACATATTCCATTTATTGTTTCTTGTGATTCTTTCAGCGACCTGCTATAATTTTAACACCTGTTAAAATAACAATCAAGGAGTAAGAGAATCTGACATTATTACAAAAAAGGGGAAATTGAAATGGCTAACATTGCGATCATGACTGACAGCAACAGCGGAATCATGCCTGCGGCCGGAAAAGAGGCGGGAATTTATGTGATTCCTATGCCTGTCTTAATTGACGAACAGACCTATTATGAAGGGCAGAATATTACTCCCGAAGAATTTTACGAAAAGCTCTCCGGCGGAGTCTCTGCAACTACTTCTCAGCCTGCGCCGGGAATCCTGATTGATATGTGGAAAAATCTGCTGGAATCTTACGATGAGGTTCTCTATATCCCCATGTCCAGTGGTCTTAGCAATACCTGTCAGACTGCCGCTATCCTTGCGCAGGAAGACGCATTCGCCGGGAGGGTGCATGTGGTAGACAATCACCGCATTTCTGTCACCCAGGCTCAGTCTGTCTATGATGCAAAGGCTCTGGTGCCTGCTGTAAAGAACGGGATAGAGTTGAAGACAATTCTGGAGCGTGAAAGCCTGGATGCAAGTATTTATATCGCCGTAGACACCCTGGAATATCTGAAAAAAGGCGGACGCATTACCCCTGCCGCTGCTGCGATAGGCACGGTCTTAAATCTAAAACCGGTTCTTACGATCCAGGGAGACAAGCTGGATGCCTGTGCAAAGACAAGAGGGATGAAATCTGCCTTCAAAACCATGTGTAAAGCATTGGAGAAAGACATCCGTACACGTTTCTCAGACATAAAAGACCAACGGATCTTAAAAATAGGCATTGCCACCACTTTCACAGATCCGGAAAAGCTCTCCTATTTTGAGGAAGAACTAAAACAGCATTTCCCGGGACTGGAATTGTTTTCTGCACCGCTGACCATGAGCATCGGATGCCATACCGGCCCGGGCGCACTGGGAATCGGTGCCTTTATGGCCCATACAACATAAGTTTGCAAAAAAAATCCTCTGCAGCTATCTGCAGAGGAAATAAACGTGGGCGAGAGGATTCGAACCCCCGACCTTTTGGTCCGTAGCCAAACGCTCTATCCAGCTGAGCTACGCCCACTTAGCTGTTCTTTTGTTTCACAGCAGAATTAATTATATGCTTCCTTTTATCATTTGTCAACACTTTTTTCATTAAATCTTTTCTGTTCCGTCTATAGAATTTCTTAAGAAATTTTAGAAACATTTCCAGATTCTGACATACTTCCGCCACAATTCCCAGTTATAATAAGATTATCAATTACAGAAGACGGTGGTTGTACTTAACAGAAGATTTTGTATGATTACCGGCTTCGCCTAACAATAACTAACATTTATATAGATTTTATTTTTTCATCCCTCTTCCAGCCGGTGCCTGTGTGCACCGGCTTTTTTTCGTAAATTGGTACTTCCCTTTTCCTTCCGGTCTGTGCTATAATGGATTGCGTGACTTGGAGACGTATCGAAGTGGTCATAACGAGCTTGACTCGAAATCAAGTTGTCGGGTAACCGGCACGTGGGTTCGAATCCCACCGTCTCCGCTCTTATATAAAACTCCCGGGGCTTTGACTGTCCCGGGAGTTTTTCATATATCTGTTATTCCTCTCTCTCATAAAGAAATCTCACATGTTCATAAACCTCTGCAAAATCAATCACAAGCTCTCCGTCCCATATCCCTACCGGAACCTTCGCGTCAAAGCCATAGATCATCGGATATTCCTCATGTTCAAAATCATAGACGATGACCTTCTTCTTCATGGGATCTATCATCCAATATTCCCGCACCCCTGCATTCAGATACTTATTAAGCTTGATCACGGAATCCTTTTTCTTCGTGGACTTCGACAGCACCTCAATGATAAAATCCGGCACCCCGTAGATACATCGGTTAATAATCTTGTCCCTGTCGCAGACGATGACCACGTCCGGCTCCACCATCGTCTTGTCATCACAGTCGAGCTGTACATCAATGGGTGAGATCATTGGCAGACATGCACCTTTTTTATCCAACACATGCTGCAGCATTTTGCTATGTATAAATCCTCCGATAATCTGGTGTGCAGAGGTCGGCGACGACATATCGTAGATGACCCCATCGATCAGTTCCACGCGAATGTCATCCGGGATCTTATAATAATCCTCCAGGGTATATTCCCCCTGCTTCTTGACCAGATAGGGAGCCGCTGATTTCCTCATGGCAGACGGCTGTTCCCCCAGCACCCGCTCCAGAGCCATAATGGTCTCATATCTTGGCGTCAGCGTAATTCCTCCCAACACCTTCTGCACTGTTCCAAGGGGCAGACCTGACAGCTCCGCAATCTGTGCATAGGTATATCCCAGTTCTCTTTTTCTCTCCTGCATCTCTTTGATCGTCATATTCCCCCTCCTCCTTTCTATCCATATTATATCCTAAATTTATCCGTTTTTCAATCGTTTTTATTTGTTTATAGCGCAAAAAATATCCAGAATTCATCCATTTTTTGTATATACATGAAAACAGATAAATTCTGGATATCTCAACAGTGGTATTCTATATCAGAGCCTCTTTCAGTTCCTCTAATGTGCGGAAGACAACATCTGCCCCGGCTTTTTTAAACTTCTCTTCTGTCTCTTTGCATTTTGTTTCTTTTTCCTCCGGACTGAGAGCTTCATACTCCTCCTGGGTCAGCCCCATCTCAGAGCTGCCTACAATCACTCCTGCGGACCATACGCCGGCATGCTTTCCTTCTTTAATATCCGATGCCGTATCTCCTACCTTCAGTACCTTGCGGACATCATCGATTCCCAGGGCTTCCATATTGCGGAAGATCATATATGGGTAAGGACGCCCTTTTTGTCCGGTAGAATCCGGGCTGAACCAGCACTCCGGCTCATACCCTTTTCCCTTTGCAATAGGGATGATGATCTCCATCATCTTGTCTGTGTACCCGGTAGTGGAGCCAATCCGTATCCCCTCTTCCTTCAGTGCATTTACAACATCCACTACCCCCGGTTTCGGGTCTGCGTAAAGATGAAGGATACTCAACAGTTTTTCCTCAAAAATGGAGAATAATTTCTGGGCATCCTCCTCCCCCGGCTCTCTTCCATACTGCACCATCCAGCATTGGCGGATGCGCGGCATTTTCAGCATCGTACGGATATGATCAATCTTCAGCATTCCCATAGGTTCTCTTACTTCTTCCATGGTAGGCTCGATCCCATACTGCTTAAACACCTCCACAAAGGCCTGCACTGGTGCAAAACACCCGAAATCTACTGTTGTTCCTGCCCAGTCAAAAATGACTGCTTCTATCTTTGCATCTATCTTATTCATGGTTATATTCCTCCAAAAAGTCCTTAATAATTCCACATACCTTTTCAATATCCTCCGGATAGATCTCTCCGATATTTCCGATACGGAAGGTCTCTCCCTCTGTCAGCTTACCCGGATAGATTGCATAGCCTCTTTCCTTAATATACTCATACATCTGGGAAAATGTAAAGTGGCAGTTCTCCGGATAAAAGAAGGTGGTGATGATCGGCCCCTGATATTCCTTATCCACATAGGAATGGATTCCCATTTCTTCCATTTTCCGGATCAGCAGATGATTATTCTCATAATACCTTCTGCTTCTCGCCTCGATGCCTCCCTCTTTCTCCAGCTCCTTCATCGCCTGAGCAAAAGCCAGCACAACATGGGTCGGAGAGGTAAAACGCCATTTCCCATCCACGTCCATGGTCTTCCACTGGTCGTATAAATCCAGAGACAGGCTTCTTGCGTTTCCAGCACTTGCAATCAGAAGATCTTTCTTTGCAATGATAAAAGTAAATCCCGGAACTCCCTGGATACATTTATTCGCACTGCTTACCAGGAAGTCAATGCCCCAGTCTCCCACCGGGATATCTACGCCTGCAAAACTGCTCATGGCATCCACAATGAAAACCTTTCCCATTTCTTTTACCACGCGGGCAACCGACTGAATATCGTTCAGAATACCGGATGTGGTTTCACTGTGTACCATAGCCACATGAGTGATAGCAGGATCTTCAGAAAGGATCTTTCTTACCTTCTCCGGATCCGGAATCTGATTGCACGGCTCATGGTAGATTGCATAGGACATTTTTGCATGTTTCAGCATATCCTCCATACGATCGCCGTATGCACCGTTTGCGCAGATCAACACTTTATCCTGTTCTCCCGGGATACTGGTCAGCACAGACTCCACACCAAAGGTTCCGCTTCCCTGCATCAGCACAACCGTATACTCCTCCTCTGATACATGTGCCAGCTTCAAGAGTCCTTTGCGTATTTCCTGTGTGATCTGTTTATAATCATCATCCCAGGTACAATGGTCAAATAACATTTCCTTTTTGACTGTATCCGTTGTTGTCAGCGGTCCCGGTGTCAACAGTTTATAGTTCTTCATTTTCATACATCCTCTTTTCTATTACTTTTTATTTTGACAGAGCATTTCTGCCCTGATTCTTACTTACATTCTTCAGACAATGCCTGATGCTTTTCCAGAAGATCTACGGTCAGCGGCTCCGAAAATACCTTTGGATTTGCAGATCTATTATCAGCATCTGTTTTTTCTCCGTTATAAAGGGCTAACGGATAGTAAGACTGCAGTTCTTCTCTTCCATTTTCGATGATGCACTGAGCCATTTCCATTGCCTTATCTTTGCTCTCATCTCCCTTGTCGACCACTGCCACAGACTCTGTCAGGCTGAATGTTCCTTCCGCCGGATCCACATAATCGATCGGGAGTCCGTCTGCTTTATCTGCCACGGCCTGCTGTCTCAATCCAAATCCAAGCGCTACCTCTCCTGCACGTACTTTCTCCAGCGGCGTGGATCCAGAGTCCTCAATATGATCTCCTGCATTTTTATAAATGCCGGTCAGAACTTCTTTTGCTCCGTCCTCTCCATATTCGGAGATCAGACCCTGGATCAACAGCCATGCTGTAGAAGAAGAAGCTATATCAGTCACGGAGATAAACCCTTCATATTCCGGATTTGCCAGATCCTTTAAGGATGTGGGCATCGGCAGGTTATTCTCCTCCAGAACTTCCGTATTTACAATAATGGTTCCTTCCTGTGCGGTAATTGGAGCACAATAGGATGGATACTCATCGATGGTGTCCACTTCAAAGTCCAGATCCTTGAACATCTGGTTCTGTTCCTGAGCGCTGTCTACATAGAAGGTACTCATGGTTACCATATCTGCCTCAATATTTGTCCCTTCTGCCAGAAGCTTTCCGCCAAGCTCAGAGGTTCCGAAGGTCTGGAATACATACTGTCCCTCATAACCATTCTCATCCAGTGTATTCTTCATCGCCTCTACGGCCTCATCGTCTGCATTGGAGTAAATGATCACCTGGTCTTCAGCAGAAGCTCCGCCGCCGCAGGCAGTCAGCCCCAGCGCACTGATTCCTGTCACTGCTGCCAGTGAAAATGCAGCCACTCTCTTTAATCCCATTTTTCTGATTTTTTTCATATCTACTAATTTCTCCCTCCTCTGGCTTCTTTCCGCCAGTTTCTGAAATACAAACTTTGCAACCACATTGGTAAATAGAATCAATAAGGACAAGATAAAAATTTCATTATATTTATTGAAATACTGCAGTTCCTTAATCTTTGTGGTAATCACCATGGTCCGGGTTCCCGCCAGGAAGATCACGGCGCTGACCGTTACCATAGCATTGACAAAATAGTAACTGAATACTTCGATCAGGGTAGCCATCGCGTTCGGCGTCACCACACGGACAATGGTTTTTGCCCAGTTATCCCCCATAAGCATGGCGGTTGTTTCCCAGGACGCATTCATCTTGGACAACGAATTCTTCATCATCAGATATGGCGTTGAGAAGAAATGCACCATATTACAGATGATCAGAATTGCAAAGGTATTCTGAAGCGCCGTTCCGGAAAAGCAGAACAGGTATGCAAGACCGATGACCATTCCAGGAATGGTATTGGTAATCAGCGCGATACTCTCGATCACACCTTTCAGTTTCGCATTTACCGTACTCCTTGCCGTGACAAGGGCCGCGCCATAGGACATTAATGTCCCGATCAATGCCGTCACCAATGCCACCAGCAGAGAATTTGTATAGACACTGGACAGTGTGTAATCTGAGAACACTTCTGCCAGATGCTCCGTGGTAAAACTCATCCGATACGGCCATTCATCCACGAAGGGCACCACGAAGATCACCACAAACACGGACAGTACACTGACCAGAATCCCGCCACTTGCAATGCCAAGAATCCAGTCTCTTGCCGGGCTCTTTTTCAGCTCTACCTGAGAGATCTTGTTATAGCGGACATTGTACCGTTCCAGGATAGTAAGGACAGTAATGCTGACGATGGACGGCACCAGCATCACCAGTGCCACTACGGCGCCGTTCCCAAAATCCGGCACACTTCCCAGCATTTCCGTATACAGTACGCTCGCTACGACGTCATAGCTTCCTCCCACCGACGCCGGGATACCAAAGTCTGTAAAGCACAGGAAGAAAGTCTGGATGAAAGATGTCGCCAGTGTCCCAAGAAGCGGCCTTAAGATAGTGATCTTAAAGGTCTGGAACGGAGAGTCTCCCATCAATCTGGATACGATCATAAATTTCTTATCTATATATCCCATGGTGTTATGGATCAGCATAAAGGATATAGGCAGTGTGTAGATCACATATCCGATCAGGAGTCCGTTAAATCCATAAATATCAAAGAGCTGTATTCCCACAATCTTTGTCAGAAGCCCCTGTTTTCCAAACGTATAGATAATGGCGAACCCATAGGTAATCGTAGGGATCAGCATCGGAATCACGGCTGCCCTGGTAATCAGGTTTTTATAGCCTTTCCTGACATTCGTGTAATGTACCGTGAAGGCCAGGATAAACGCCAAAGCCGTCGTAAGGACCGCACTGCAGGCTGAGATTACGAAGCTGTTCCCCAGCGCATGTAAGAAATCCTTTCCTGTTAAAACCTCTGTATAATTCGCCAGTGTCATGCCGGTTCCACTGTCTGTCATGACAGATTTCATCAGAACCTGGATCATGGGTACCGCCAGAAAGGCTGCAAAGAAAACTAACAGGACCGTAAATATCATTTTGATTTCTCTATTTCTTCTTTGCATGACTTTTCTCCTTTATGATACCTGGACTTGCTGCTGAAACTGAGAGGCAAATAAGGTATAAATATTGTTCTTCTTAATTTCTAACTGGTTCAGGATGAATTTCCTTACAAAATGATCCTCGGGTGTATTGATGATCTCTTCCGGTTTTCCAAATTGTGCGATCTTTCCTTCGTTAATGATCATGACTCTGTCAGAAAGGGTCAGCGCCTCCTCAGGATCGTGGGTTACAATGATGGTCGTCAGGTGATACTCTTTTGCAATCGTCTTGATCCGGTCTTTGATCGATTCCTTGAGCACACCGTCCAGTGCGCTTAAAGGTTCATCTAAAAGCAGGATCTTCGGTTTCATCACCATTGTCCTTGCCAGGGCCACTCTCTGCTTTTGTCCTCCAGAAAGCTGGCCGATCCTTTTATTCAGATGTTCTTCCAGTCCTAAGAGATGGATCAGATCCTTTACCTCTTCTTCGGAAGAGATTTTCGGATTATTCCTCAGACCGTATGTAATATTCTGATATACATTTAAGTTCGGAAACAATGCATAATCCTGAAATACAATGTTAAAACCTCTCTTCTCCATTGGAATCTTTGTGATATTTTCCCCATTAAAAAGAATCTCTCCGCCATCCGCATCCAGGATTCCCAGAATCAGATTTAACAAAGTTGTCTTTCCGCATCCGGATGGTCCTAATATGGAAACAATCTCTCCATCTTCAATCTCCAGGCTTACATTTTCCAGAACCGTCACACCGTCAAAACTCTTTTTTACATTCCTTAGTTCAAGCATGTTCCAATCTCCTTCTTCTTTTCTCACAATTCACAGTTTCTCTCGTCTGGACACCTGGATTATAGCAACCTGGTTTCCTGTATTTCCAGCAAGAAAAAAGAAAGCCTGTGTAAGGGAAATGTAAACTTTACACAGGCTTAACATCTATTTCTTTGTAGAAAAACTACCCTTTTTTTACGTCATAGGCATGTTCCCGTACTACCTTCTCACAAGAATCCAAACGTTTCACATAATGATCATAATCCGATGCGATGATTCCCATATAGATCATATCCACGATCAGGAGCTGGCTGGCTCTGGAAAAGATGGAATCTCCGTAAAAAAGCTGTTCCTGGCTGGTACAGATCAGGTAATCTGCATACTTGCTGATCGGAGAATCTTTAAAGTTGGTCAGCACAATGGTCGTCGCTCCTGATTTCTTCGCTGTCCGCAGCACATCCACCGTATCCTTTGATGACCCCGAATAAGAAATTCCCACCGCCACATCCGCACTCGTCAGACTGCCGGCGGAAATCTGCTGATAATAATGGTCACTGAAATGTCTGCAGGAAAAGCCCAGATACAGTAGCTTTGCCAGAAAATCCTGGGCAGTCACCTCTGAGTTCTCCACACTGTAGATATCGATCAACCGCGCATTTTTTATGGCCTCTATGATATGTTTATAAGTCTTTACCGAAAAATTCTTTAATGTCTCTCCCAGCATCTGTTCCGTCATCGCTACCATTTTCTGGGGGATATCTTCCAGCCGTTCACCCGGACGCAGAGTATATCCGTAGAGCGGCGTCGCTTCTCTTTTTTCCTCCCGCTCGTCCTTTGCCATCTCCGCGATCACCCAGTCCCGGAACTCCCGGTATCCCTGGAATCCCAGCGCCTTCAGCATCCGTATCACCGTAGGCTGGCTCACCCGGGCTGCTTTCGCCAGCCGGTCCAAAGACAGCTCCTTTATATTTTCCAAGTGCTCCAGAATATAGTCTGCTGCCTTCTGTTCCGATTTTCTCATGTCTCCATAACATCCCTGAATGGTCTGCTCTATTGTTTTCTGCATCTTAACTCCTTGTAGATTTTCTACAGATTTTGTAATTCTTTTCACCAGGTCCGTCTTCTTTTCTCCTGTCAGAAAGAAGAATTTCTGTCTTTCCCTTTTTCCGTTAAATCTTTGTAAAACAAGCCGTTTTATTGTTCCAGATATGTATATACCTCTTCCGATATGCTCCGGATCAGCTCTGCAGCCACTTCCGCATCCGTCACCTTCTCTGACATCACACAGAGGATATAGTCCTTCTCCGGGCCGAAGATGATTGCCGCATCATGCTGGCAGCTGTCCGTCTCTCCGGTTTTATTCGCAACGATCGTATCCCTTGGTACTCCCGCCGGGATCTTATAATCCCTTTCCTGCCCCTCAAGAAGCAGAAGCATGTCCTGGGAAGCTGCTTTAGATACAGCCTTTCCCTGATATACTGCCTCCAGAAGTTTCCCACAGTCTATGGCCGAAGTATGGTTTTTCTCTTCCGAAACCTTCTCTTCCTCTGTAGGAGACGGCTCCAGCGTATGATAAACTGCCGTATCTTCATATCCTTCTTCTTCCAGCCATTCATCAATTTCCACACATCCCTCCGAGAATGAGCGATCTTTGTTCTGTATCCTCACCAGTTCATTAAAAGCCTCATTATCAGATACCTGGATCATATCTGTCAGCGTCTCTACAATCTTTTGCTGGCTCTTCCCCAGATCTCCGGTATACCGAAGATCATTCTCCAGAATCTCTTCATAATCCTGATAAGTTTTTTCCATAACAAAAAGCTTGATCAGGCTTGCCGCATACATCTTCTGATGATTCATAGACAACTCTTCCCCGGTCTCCAGATCCTTGATATAAATACTCCAGACCCCTTCCTGTCCGGACAACATTCCTTCCAGGATAATCTTAAGCGGATAAAACTCCTCTGTCATCCCTGCTGCCCCTGGATAGTCCATTGCATATGAAATCTCTGTCTGCCCCCGGGATTCTTCTCCTGCCGCCTGTCCCAGACACAGAAAGAACATCAAAAACACTGCCGTTGCAGAAATCAGCCGTTTTTTCAATGGCTTACCGATAAATTCCGCTGTCATTCTTTTACCCTTTGATGTACCTCTGTCCACTCTGCCCAGCTCTCATCCTCCGTTTCATCCATTCTAGGTCTCAGAAATACAAAGATTTCCCGGATATAGGCAGCATCTTCCTCCAGGATCTCTGCGATTTCTTCCACACCACAGCCCTTGGCCATCTTTTTACGCACTAACGAAAACACCTTATACTCAGCGCCTTCCGAACGGCCTTCTGCTCGCCCCTTCATGCGACCTTCTGCTCGCCCTTCTGCCAACCCTTCCTCTCTTGCTTTTCTTTTTTCTATAATCTTTTCTTCCCACTCCTGCATATATTTCACCCCAATCACTTCACTGGATTTGATGGCGGCGATTCTTCGCTGAAGCTCTCTGATCTTATCGCTTTGACAGGCATTGCTGACCTCTTCTGTCGTATGCTCGATATAACGGAGCAATTCAAGCAGTTCAGGAGTCACTCCTTCCGGGTTAGTACCATGAGTATTCAGAAAAATACGTGTTGCTCCGTCATTCAAAATAAGCCCCGTATCCTCATCGCACTTCATACGAAAAGTATAGCAGTAAAGCCCTTTCCCAAAAATATCAAAAGGTGTAATGATAATCGTATACACATCATTCATCTGATTAAAATCAACCTCTCCCGGATCCAGAAGTTTTGTATCAATTAACCCTTGATATAACCGGCTTCTCTTTGGCAGATTCCTGGTATCCTCCTTCTGAACCTCCGTATCATAGACGGTATCTTCTGTATCCATAGCCCAGACATCCAGCCGGATATAACGTAGAAGCGGCGATTTTCTCTGCTCCTTTTCCGACTGCGGCGGATATTTTAAAATGATCTCTCTTCCCAGTATAATCTCCAACACTGTCTGCATAATCACCGGATCCTCCATTGCTTCTGCAAACAGGAAACGGTCCAGCAGATTTAAGTCTTTTAATGCCTTGTGAAACGCCATCCGCATTCTCCTTTCATTATAAACGGCGGACTGCCGGCCGACAATAAATTTTAAAAAAATGAGAAAATTTTGTATCGAACGATACCTTTGAAATTCTTAAGGTTTTAAGAATCTCTGAAATATTAGAAAGTAAAAAAAGAATAGCACAGAGAAAACAAAAAGTCAATCAGGGAAAGCAGACAAGATTTCTGTTTTCCCTGATATCATCTTTCCTATTCCATCCGCAGTCTCTCCACCACGCTCTGCTTCTCCAGGTTCAGGAAGCACAGGCAGGGGATGAGAACCGCCAGGATGAGGATCAGCGGGGTGCATACGCCCAGGGGCAGCAGCGTAAAGCGGAAGGTGGAAAAGTCGTCCGCCGCCGTCACAGCCCGCACGCCGATGCCCACTGCCAGGGCGCTGACAATCCAGGAGGTAAGAAGGGTCAGCCCCGCATAGTACAGCCCCTCATACACAAGCATCCGGCGGAGCTGCCGCTTCGTCATGCCCACGCTCTGGATCACGGCAAACTCCCTCTTCCTGGAGACGATGGCCGTGATCATGGAGTTGGCAAAGTTCAGCACGCCCACCAGGGCGATGATGACACTGATGGCGTTTCCCATGACCGCGGAGGATCTGGTCTCCTCCTCGTACTGCTGCGCCATAGTCTGGCGGGAGGTGACGGGAAGCGTCCTGTCCACGGAGGCAGTGTACCCGTCCAGCAGCTCCTGCATGGCATCCACCTGGCCCTCTTCCACATTGACGTAAAGCCTGCGCATCGTGTTATCCGGATACAGCTCCCGGAAGGAGTCGGAAGGGATCACATACTCCAGCTCAAGACCTGTGTTCTCTCCCGCCTCCAGAGCCCCGTCCACGACGGAGCTATCCGGCAGCACCACTGCCATCACCTGGTAGGTCCTCCCCTCCAGCTCCACCGTCTGGCCGACAGAGGAAGCGGGCAGAGTCTTCCCTCCTTTTGCCTCCTCTTTGGAGATGGACGCATTGGACACGGCCAGGGCATACTCTCCTGCGGCAAAGGCCTCCGGGTCAAAGGATCCTGCCAGGATGTGATCCTCGTCTGTCATCGCCTCCAGTGGAATCCCATCCAGTCCGAACAGGGTGACTGTGGCCTGCTTTTCTTTGATAGAGTTCTCCGCATCCTGGGCCCCCTGGGCATCGTAGCTGGCCCAGTCAGCCAGAATGTCCTCATTGTAGTAGGCAGCCAGATTGGCGGCTGTCCCATCGTCCATCTGCCAGATAAACTGGTGGGACCAGGCGTGGCCGGTCTCCTCCACTCCGTCCGCCTGCTCCACCTGGCTTACAAGCTCCTGGTTCAGCGTGGCGCCCTGGGGATCATAGCCTCCTGTGTAGTCCTCGCTGGAGGCATCGGAGAGCTCAAAATCAGCGATAGTCAGGCCGGAGAGATATTTCTCCATATCAAAAGCCGCGTTCTTGGCATAAAAGCAGCTCAGCAGCACAAGTCCCAGGGACAGGGAGCAGACCACCAGGGCCGTCCGCTTCTTGTTCCGCCCCAGGTTGGCCCAGGCCATCTCGCGGAGGGAGGCGCTGCCCCGCTTCTTTGCCGTCCTCTTCGTCTTATCCGGCGCGTCACAGGCCCGCAGCGCCTCCACAGGAGACACCTTCCCCACAAGGCGGGCCGGGCGCAGGCAGGAGATCAGGACCGTGACCCAGGCAAAGAGGGCGGATCCGAGGAAAATCACCGGGCTTACCGAGACCACGCTCTCCCCCTCCAGCATGCCAAGGAGGGTGGGGACAAGGAGAAAACCGAGTCCCCAGCCCAGGACCAGGCCGATGGGGATGCCGATAAGGCAGAGCCTGTTTGCCTGTCCGTAGATCAGCCTGCGGAGCTGCTTTTTCGTCATACCCAGGGTCTTCAGCTTGCCGTAGAACTGCACATCCGCGGTAACGCTGATCTGGAAAATGTTGTAGATGATGAGGTAGCCCGCCACAAAGACAAGGATCATCCCCAGGTACATGGGAAGGCTCTCTGAAAAGGCCGCAGCCCCCATCTCCGGCGAGTAGGCCAGGTTTACCCCGTACTCCAGCCCGGTCAGGCCTGTGTCTGCCAGGATACCATCCAAGGTCTCCTCAATGTTCCTGTCACTGTAAAGGCTCACCTGCGCCATGTGGGTACCGAGAATCTGTCCCTCTGACACCGGCCCGTCGGCGCCTCCCGTCATCTGATCCGCAAAGGCCCTGGATACCCATGCCATGCTGGCGTAGCTGGAGGCATTTCCCTCCCAGTAGCCGCAGAGGGTGAAAGTGGAGGCTGTCGTCTCCTGGCTGTTCAGATCTGTCCGCCACTCAAGAGTCACCTGCTGCCCCAGCTCATGGGGAATTCCCAGGTAATCCAGCACAGTGGTGTCCACCGCCAGCTCGTCTGCCGCCTCCGGCATCCGTCCGGCAGTGGGCCAGGCAAAGGAGTGGGCGGCGTAAGAATCGTCCCCCCAGCGGATCTCGGTCTGATGTCCCTTAAGCTCTCTGTTTTCCGCCACTCCCAGCACAATGCTCTCTCCCACCTCCCTCACGTCCGGGTGGGCGCCGATCAGGGCCGCCTCCTCGCCCGTAATGCTCTTAAAGGAGGCCTGGGCATCGTAGCCTGTCTGGCGGAAGGTCATCTCCACCATATTTTTGCTCATGCTCTGGGCCAGCGTGAACAGAGTGGTGAACATGAGCGTGGTCATGAGGATGGCCAGCACAGCCACCACATTACGGCCCTTATTTTTTCTGAAAAGACGGCTACTTAGCGTCTTGATGGGTTGAAATCTTCCTCTCACAGCAAAGCACCCCCTTTACTGTGACACGATGCGGCCGTCTTCAATACGGATGACACGGTCCGCCATGCGGGCAATTTCCGGGTTGTGGGTGATCATGACGATGGTCTGGTGAAACTCCTGGCTGGTGGTCTTAAGAAGACCGATCACATCATCGCTTGTCCTCGTGTCCAGGTTGCCTGTTGGCTCATCTGTAAACTTTAGCCCCTCTCCCTTCCTGCCCGGAAACAGTGGGTTTAACAGAATACAAAACTGTGTTCCTTGTTATCATCTTCTAATGCATACGCAAAAAACAAGCTAAACGCCCTCATTACTTAACTGGTTTGCGCTCGCTGTTTTAAATATTTTTCCGGCACTCTTTTGATAAAAGTCCTGCATCTCATCAATATATTTTTGGACATAATCATTATTATGAATAAAAATATCGGAATACTGAAATCCTTCAGTTCTATTTAAAATATTTGTAACTGACACATTGTCTGCTTTTCTAGAAAGTAATTCTTTTATTACTTTTTCCCACAGCATAGGATCTTCTTTACGAATTCGTAGAAGCTGTTCGAATTCGGAAATTCCAATGATAAAGCATCTTGAATCATTTTCAAAAATTTCAGGCATACTTATTTGCATCAATTGTGTGTTCTGCAGATTTTCATACAAGAGAATGAATTTTAAAACAGGTTTTGTACTCGTTTCCCTTTGATATGTTGCTTCTAATTGCTTATATGCTTTTTGAATATTTCTGTTGAGAAATATACTAATATTTTTCATATTAGGTGTTTGAGACTTGGCATTCAACTTTAATAATGCCGATTTTTGCTCAACCAGCCAGATACAATTCTCAAATTCATATCTAAAATCCGTTATTCTTTCATTCTCATGCTGCAGATGCTCGAATTCATTTGTTGCCAGATATTGTTCAGACAATTCAACTAAATAATCCTCAAACATATCCCCGAAAGCATTTAGAAAATCTTGTGAATCTGCTTTATAATAGTAATTTCTAATTCCCCAATACAAGCCATTTGCAACAAGAAATCCTACTAGATGATAGGTCACTGCTAAAATGCGTTTTGGATTTTCAGTCTTTACAAATGGTTTCGTATAAAATATTTGCGCTTCCAATTGACTGTTTCGTATTTCCTTATAATCAGCCGCATAATAATTTATCACTTTATTCCAGTCATCATTTTTGATTCCTAAAAGTTCTATATCTTTGTATTCTAGGGGTGCTTGCGTTTTTCCACACGCTCCTATCAGCATAATTAATATTGTACAAAACGCATGAATATCCACTCCTACTTCTTCTTGTATAACCTGTGCACAGCTTTTTTTTAAATTTCTTTGAATCTTTTTTGAACCAATTAAAATATGATAGTTTCTATTAAAACTATTTATAACCCATTGTAGGTTTTGAAACTGTTCCTGCTCGCCCATCATCCCGCATAAAAATTGTGAAATTTCATCAAATCGAACATCTTTTAAAAAGCTGACATCTGTTCTTTCATTATCAAAATCATAAAACTCATTTATAATTCTTATTATATCCGAATCACGTAACTTCTTATTTCTGTAATCATTGGATTTAACTATTGACCAATACACTATTTCAGAAATTTTCCAAACTGGTAAAGTTATTTGTTCCTTTATCAAGCCACGATTTTTAATTAAGAGATGAACAGGAATATTTAAAAAACCTTTATTATCATTTTCCATCATTTTTAATGATAATTTATATAATTCTGTCATCACTTCCTGTGGACTATATCGCCGAATTAAATTTGTGAATGTATCCATGGCATATATCACCTCTGCTCTACGAATTATTTTAAATCAATTATACGATATATCCTTCTATCTCCACAACAACCAACAGACACGCTCCCGCATGTCTGCCGATCATCCTTATTTTCAATTTTATCTCTATTCTTTTTTCTCTACAGATTTTTCAGAAAGTTCACGGATCTCTGGTCTATGGCTCTTTTCAGCCTTGCGTTTTCTTTCTCCAGACTTTCAATCTTCTGCTTCTGTTCTGCAATCATCTTCTGCATCCTTTGGATCTGCTGATCCATGGCGTGGTTGATGATGCTCCGTCTGGGATCCACCATTCCTACCTGACACTCCATTGCCCGATCCAGTTCTCCCCGGATGGTATGGTTCTTATAGAAGAATCCTCTGGACAGCCCCGTCTTCTTCATCAGTTTGGGGATTGTCACCTTGTCTTCCTGATCCACCATTTCCCAGATGGTCTTCTTCGCCTTTTCCATCTTTTCTCTGCTTCTTTCTGCGTTCAGGGCTACCATTTTATCGTACTTGCTCATATTCCTCTCCCCATCCTTCCAAATGTTCTGCAATGATCCGGGATTTCTGCTCCCGGACTGCCCTTGTATCTTCTGCCAAACGGTGGTTACTCATCCTCCGGTAATATTTCACGCTCTTGATACTCCGGTGTCCGAACAGCTTGGCCAGCGTCCAGTCATCCAGATCCATCTCTGTAATCTTGGAGCCGTAATAATGCCGGAACATATGGGTATTGAACCCGAAGAGTTTTCCGTTCCCGTCTTTGAGCTGCTCTTTCTGGATCATCGCCATGATCTTATTCTGCAGGGTTCCGTATTTCATTGGTTTCGTGGGATCTTCTTCCCGGACAAAAATGTATTTTGTCTCTCCGTACCGCTTCTTCGTCTCTGCGATTGCAAGTTCAATGAGTTCTTTTAATTCCCGACTGATAGGTTTGATATATGTATTAGTCTTCATCTGCCGGATCCGGATCATGGGCACCTGCTTCTGTTCGAAGAGGCAGTCTGTCCAGAGTGTCAGGGTATCGGAGATCCGTGTTCCCAGCATCTGGTGGATCACCAGCAGCCTTGCGATCTGGATGTCCAGCTTCGCCACCGCCGCATTAAATTTCTGGATATCCCAGTCCGTGTAAGTCCGGAACTCTGCCTGTGGCGTGGATGGGATATCTGTATTTAAAAACAGAAGCTGCAGTTGGCGGTAGCCGTAGACTTTCCCGATGCTGTCCAGGATACTCCGAAGCCGTGTCAGTTCTGCACGGTAATCTTTCTTCTGGATCTCTGTGCGGAACCAGACCAGATATTCTTCCAGCAGATTCCGGTCGATCTGCTGGCAGGACTGTACTCTCGGTTGTTTTTCTTCTAGATAGCCTGCAAATCTCTGTATGGCATGGATTTCTTTTCTTATGGTATCAATTGCCTCGGAACGCAGGTTCAGGTAGATCCCTTTCTTTGCCTCTGCCCGGATCTTCTCCTGTGGTATCCGGGTAAAATTGAGCGTCATGTCATTGCGAATCAGATACTCTTTTATTGGAATCTCCAGTTTATCCAGACGCCAGACATCTTTTTCTGTTTCTTCCCGTTCATCTTCGGGCCTCCTGTCGCAGATCACCATCCGGAAGTAACGGATCACTGTGGACGGCAGCACCTTTTCCTTTCCATATTCACTGACAGCAGATACCGTCAGACGGTAGCCTTCCTCCAACAGCCATGCCCGGAGCTGTCTGAGCCACACCTCTGGTTCCCTCTCCTGAAGGCTCTGGACCCGCTTCGCCCGTTTCGCAAGGAATGCGCTGATCGCATCATAACGCCAGACTTCCGAGTACATGGTCGTTGCTTCCACCTCTCTGCCCCGCTTTTTCAAAAATTCATAAAATTCTGTCCTCAGTCCTTCTGTCGGCAGGGCTTTCAGATGGAAGTATGCTCCCGGCGGGATCTTCTTTCGCTGTTCTAATGTTGTTTTGGTATAGCATGGCATTTCTCGGATAAAATATTTATTCTTCATGTTCTTTCCCCTTACTTCCTTTCAGCAGTCCTGCCGCCAGATTATTCGCAGGATCTTGGAATACTGCGTCTGCCGCTTTCTCCACCCGATCCGGCATATGGTCCACATACTGCAGGGTCATTTCATCGTAGGTGTGACCGTGGTAATCCCGGACACTGGATAAGGGGACGCCGCTGTCATAAAACTCTGTGGCAACGTTATGCCGATAATCATGGGATCGGAAGATGTACTCCCCGTTATTGATCTGATTTTCCTCACAATACCGGAGCATCTGTATGCGAAATGTACCATACCGGAATGCTCCGCCTTTACTGTTTGGGAACAGGTAGTCTTCTGCTCCGATATCATATTTTTTGATATATACTTTCATCAGACGGTACAGCATTTCCGGGATAGGCACCCTCTTATATTTCCGCATCTTAGGTTGCCATACTCGGATCCAGGCATCCCTGCCGTCCCATTCGTAGGCGCTTCCTTTCAGGGCGCACACCTCGCTTGCCCGCAGGCCGATCCCCCACAGGTGGAGATACATCAGCCGAAGGTGCTCCGGGAAATATTTTAGTTTTGAGATGATCTCTAGACTAATATCTTTCTCCACGCTGCGGTCGTGGTGGATGTCAAAACTTTTCTGTATGTATTCGTTGGGCTGGTATGGCATACGATCCACTTCTTCCCGAACCAGCAGGAAGTTGTAAAACTGGGTGATTGCCAGCAGTTCTGTATTAAAGCTCTGCGGCTCCATATTCTTCTGATGCATCCGTTTTATATATATTTCAAAGAGTTCTTTCTTCACCTCATCCACGGATAATCCCTTTTCATCCAGAAACTTCAGGTAATTCCGCACATACGAGTTTTTTGTCCGAATATTGCTGACAGAAATATCTGACACCGCAAGCAGATATCTCATGTACTTTTTCAGCAGTTCCCGATTCCTTTTGTTTCTCACATCCTCAAAGATCAAGCTTCCCGCCGGATTGCTCTGGTTGATCCGCTCTTTTGAGATGTGGATCCGCTCCAGATACCAGACATTTGCTTCCCAGCAGATCTCTTTAGCAGACAGGAATTCATGGCGCTGGATCCATGCCAGGACGCCGTACATAGTCTTCCGCTGATTCTCCGGCACCTGTTGTTTCTTCAGTTCTTCCGCAAACCTTTCTTTTTCTTCCAGCTCCATCATCTCAATATCTGATATCGCTGAACAGATGCAGAACCGGTACAGATATTGCAGGCCGGTCAGCGCAAGTTTTCTTTCTCCGGAATCCTGCTTCTCCCTTGAGATGGAACAGACTGCACGGAAGATCTGCTGTTTCAGTGTTTCCGGGCAGGCACTCCGAAAATCCCATAAAAGATGGCTTTCCTCTCTGGCTATAGTATATTTTTCTGCGATCTCCCGGTCTGGAAGGTACTTCAGAAACATCAGCGTATTTTCATATTTCAGCTTATACTTCTGTCTTCCCGCCAGCGTTTTCTGTTCCTCCCACACCGCCTGCTGACGGATCCGGTCAAAGGCATTGACCATGACATTTTGCTGTTTTTTCAGGAAATTCTGTTTCGCATAGGCTTTGAACTGGCTCCGCAATGGATAGTCGATCTCCGTCAGATGACGGATTCCGCTGTCTACAAGGAACCGATAAATCTTATTGCGGAAGGTTCCATTGACCTGCGTACACTTTTCCAGTTCCTCTCTCAGCTGTTTCCTTCTCTCTTCTTCCTGTCGGATCTCCTGCGGCTCTGCGATATGCAGGTATGCAGGCATCTTACTCACCTCCTGTACAGCAGCTCGTCCACTCCATAAACATCTCTCGTCTCTTCATAGAATCGGTTGCTGGCATCGATCAGCCTGTTGTCCACAATATCAAGATAAGTCGTGGTGGTCTCCAGATGCCGGTGGCCGTAGGCGTAACTGATCAGCTCCAATGCCCAGCCAGCTTCATACCGAAGATTCCCGAAATAACGCCGGATCATATGGGGCGTCAACCTTACGCCGGTCTTTTTTTCCATCCGGTCAAACATGTCGTAGACGGAAGCCGCTTTCAGCGGTTTTCCCTTCGTATCTCCTGCGATATTGATAAACAGGAAGGTCTGGTGCTGCAGCAGTTCCCGGTATTCGCTAATGTAATGCAGCAGGAACTGGAAGGTATCGTCGCTTAACTTTCCTCTACGCTCTTCTGCATTCTTCGCTCTGGATTCATTCTCATTGTCTGCACGGAAGCGGACTTTCACTTCATGCCTTTCATAGTCGATGTCTTTCGTATAATCGATACCAAGGATTTCTCCCAGCCGGAATCCCAGTTCCGCCATCATCAGGATCAGAAGCTGATCCCGGCAGTTGGTACATGCTTTTAGTGTGTCCAAAATTTCTTCCTGACTTGCCGCTCTGACATCCCGCTCTTCTTCTTTGAGATAACCGTTAAAAGCCCGGTAGCGCAATGTTTTCCTTACGCCTACCGCATTTACGACCACGGATTGCTGATAGGACACCACTTTCAGATACCCTGTCTCCGGATGTTCCGTCTCAAAAAAAGAATAAAACCTGAACACATCTTTTAAGTATGCGTTGCAGGTTTTATTCCTCGGGAGCGTCTGATCCTCGGTCTTATATGGGATTCGTTTCAGCCAGGACAAGAACCCGGTAAAGTGCTGAAACTGCTCATCAAAGGGCAGGTCATAAGGTCCTGTCAGTCCCATCTGCTTTTCATTCAGATATTCCAGATAAAAGCACAGTGCATATGCTGCTCTACGTGCAGTGTTTGGTGAACGGTTGCTTTCTATGTAATGCAGCTTCAGGTACTTGGCAGTCAGAGGCTCGATTGCAAACGTCTCCTTTTCCCGGACAAAATAGTAGCGGTCTGCTCCTTCTTTTACCGTACCGACTTCATATCGTCTCATCTGTCTCTCTCCTTTCCCTGACGCTATACACAGTATACCCACTCCATGTGAAATAAGCTATTCAGCAATACCACCAAGCAATCCATCCGAAACCCAAGCAGAACCAACAAATGCCGGGCTTCGGTTTTTATCGTTCTATTTCCCGTTCTCTTTGCCGCTTTTCCAACTTTTCCAACTCTTTTACCGCTTTCTGTACCAACGGATGAGCCGCATAATAAGGAACATAGGACAGCAGTTCCTTGCCTTTCTCGCCAGTTACCAGCGGATACTCCGCATTGTTATAAATAGGATTGTCTGCGTAATGCAAAGAAAATTCCAATGACGGACACATCTGCGGCGAGCGGCGGCAAAATCTCAAATAATGCCGGAATGCTTCTTTTAAAGAATCACATTCGATACTTTCCCCCATCTCATGGAATTCCCCACATTCTGAGGCAAGAAAAGTAATAGTTGTTTTTTCTTCCATAGCTATCTCCTTTCAGCGAAACAGACAGGATCAAATGACGTTTACTGCAATCTTACATATAATAATCAATCCCTTTTCTCTCCCGGATAAACCGTTCCACGTCTCCAATATCTTCCGTCATCCGGCACCTTGGCAGTGCCTCCAGCACAGCCTCATGGTATCTTCCGCCTCTGGCCGCCCGGCTGTCAAGGATAGATACCACGCAGGTATCGTTCTCCGTGCGGATTGCCCTTCCAAATCCCTGCCGCAGCTTTAACTGCATATCCGGGACAACGATCTGCCGGATATATTCCTGCGGGCTTTGGTATCTCTCCCGCTCCGCTTCCCGTACCGGATCCGGAACAGGGAATGGCAGCCTTACAATGATCAGGGAAGATACCATGTCTCCGGGAAAATCCATGCCCTCCCAGCAGGAGCCTGCGGCAAACAGGACAGCGTTTTTATGCTCCTTAAATTCCCGGATCACCCTCTGGGAGTCTTTCCAGACACGCAGGATAGGAACACTGACCTTCCCTTTCAATTTCCGGTACACGCTTCCCATCATGGTATAGGAAGTAAAAAGCACAAGAGTATGCCCGTTGGTAGACTCTATCAGCTTCCTGATCTGTCCGGCAATTATCCGGATCCGTTCCTGTTCTTTTGAAACTTTTTCTTTTTCGGATCTGCCTCCCTTAATCCTGCTTTTCCTATGATTCTCCACATAAGGCAGGTACAGCAGGACATTTTTCTCATACTGAAATGGCGAAGCTGCCGTATACTCCCGAACACGGGAACACGCTATAAGTCCGCTGACCTGCCGGATCCGGCGGAAACTTCCGCCAGCCGCCAGCGTTCCGGAGGTCAGGATCGCCGGAATCCCCGGTTCCCAGACATCCCGCTCCAGACGTTCTGCCAGCCGCCGATGTATAGCACAGAGCGCTGGATTCCCTTTCCGGTCAAACTCCAGAAAGAGAACACGCCCTGGATTCATAGAGAAGAACAGCAGCAGGATTTCCCGGCTCTCTCCCAGCAGATTGGAACCCCCTCTGGGAATCTTCCCTGCCGTGGTATCCTCTGCCTTCTTCAGCAGACGGACGCAGTTTTTCAACGCTCTCCTGACCGAGGCATCCGGCTGGAAAGAAATCCGTTTCTGTTCCAGGCCTGCCCTGTACTTTTCCTGATCCCTATCATGGTCTTCCGGCACAAGAGCAGTAAAAAGCTGGCGGAAACTTTCTCTCAGCTTTGCCGCCGTAAGGGTGTATTTCTCCTGCTCCAGCAGGGTGCAGATCTCTGCAATGTCTTCTTTTCCCAGCCGTTTCCCGTACATCTGCTGTGCGGTTTCCGAAAACTTATGCGCCTCGTCAATAATGAGCGCCTGATAGGTCTTCAGAAGCGGCCGGTAGCCGCTGGATCGGTGGATGGCGTCTGCCAGAAAATAATTGTGGTTGCAGATCTGGATATCATATTCCATCTCCACCGCCTGTCTCACAAAATTCTGGTAGCGGCACTGCTCACGCAAAGAGCAGTCGGCCGGACACCTCTTTGGAACGCAGACCATCCGCCGGTCAAAACTGCTGAGACTGACGGCTGTATCCAGATCAAAGGTCTGGAGGAGTCCGTCCAGTGCTTCTTTCTGGCTTATATTCTTTCTCTTCTCCCGGACAGCGGCTATCCGTAAGATCAGACGTTCCTCACAGACAAAATGTTCCTTCCCTTTCCGGAGCACCGCCCGGATAGGCTGCTTCAGCACGCCGCCTTTCACTAATATCTCAGACAACTGAGGAATGTATTCCCCTAACAGCGCATCCTGCAGGGCAATACTGGAAGTGGAGATCACAATAGGCCGGTTATCCCGGCTCATGCAGTAATTCCCATTCAGCATGCCGCTGTATTTCCGAAATAACAGGCTGGCGGTCAGGTATGCATAGGTCTTCCCCACGCCCACCGCCGCATCGCAGAGGGCGATCTGACCGTTCCACAATGCAGACAGCATCTGGTGACAGAGCCGGAGTTGTTCCTCCCGGATTGTCATGCCGTACTTTGGAAATAAGGAACAGAAGATCTGATCAATCTCCTGGTGTACCTGTTCCTGGAAATGGTTCTCATGCATCTTCACTCACTCGCAGCTTCATGTATATCCTCCCCTTGCTTTCTATTGTTGAAACCACATCAATACGGCCAGAGGTTTCCCACTGGCCGCATGTATCTGATATCAACAGCACACTTCGATTGATGTTCTTTTTGTTCTGTTTCTTCTGATACCGTATTTGTCCTCTCACACCCCTGATATCATAGGGAACATTACAGCCGGTATCCGGCACAGATACCTGCACAGATCTTCCAGAAGTCTTAACTGATTACAACTAAAGGTCGGTCTATCCGTAGCCTGATGGATCAATGGTGTATCATTATCATCCATCCGGGTTCCTGGCGCCGCAGCCCTACCAAAGGCTGCTCTCAGGATGAAAGGGGCGCTCCTATATGAGAAAAACGGCCGCTGATGTATTTCCTGCTGTCAAGATCTGATGTTTATCATGCTGTCTGACCGGGCCGTACTTCTTACATGATCCTTGCGTTTTCTCCTGCTACGCTCCCCCGGACGGGAACGTTACTGTAATGCTGATATGAAATTTTCAAGGTGCGCAGATCCTTATCCGGATCCTGAGCTTTCTTGGCTCATAAAAGGATATTTTCCACAAATATCTTTTTATGGACTAAGAAAGTCCATTTTTCATCTGTGTCTGGAAGACTTCAGAAGATTAGAAAGCTGATATAGATTACATAGAAGAATCTCCTGTTCCTGCTCCGTACATCCCGCTAGAAGAGCCTGAATATCTGCCATACTCTTCAGATTATGTAATGGATTTTTCTTAAATAGAATTTCTTTTTCTCCATTATCATGGTCTTCTAAAAGTTCATTTGCATCAACTTCAAATAAATGTTTTATTTTCAGAAGAAGAGGCATGCTGATATGTGCTTCTGCGTTTTCAATACGATATACATGATTTGCGGAAATATGAAGTTTCTCTGCAAGATACTCCTGTGTATAATTTTTACTTCTACGCAATCGCCGGATATTTTCTCCAATTATGATAAAATCTCTGTTTTCCAACAGTTTCTCCTTTCGGTACATTTGAATTATAAATGTATCCGGCACTTTCCACCATTACGCACCATGTAGATTTTCTCTACACCACAGGTAGAATATGAGACTGTTATCGCAATTTACAGATTCCATAATATCCGGTTCAGCAGAATTTTCCCAAAGGATGCCGAACAATGCTTCTCTGGTGATTGCCTCGCACCAAATACCATAGTGACATGGCGGTCCTTAGCGCCCGGATACTTCGAATCGTAATTTTCCGCATCTCCAGATAATAAGAATACGGGATCCAATGTTTTCTTCTATACGGAAGTTATTTTTTGTTTTTGAATCGGATAGAGGAAGAGAATCTTCCCCCTATCCCCGCGATACCACGGGCAGCTCACGGCGAAGCCGTTCGCTGTCCGTTGCCCGGCAAATGCCTGCTCGTGCAAGCACGGCAGCCGCTTGCCGGGCTTATCGCACAAAAAGTAAAGGACCGGAACTTTTTCATCCGATCCTTTCCCGCTTCATTTTATTTTTTATATTGATCCAATAAATTTCTTCAGTTTTTCATGGCTGTCATCAGACAGGATATGCTCCTTCCGGCATCCTTCATACTCCACCCTCTTCCGGTCCACCCCGGCGGCGATCAATAGTTTCGTATAATACAGATATCGGCTGTAAACATTTTCTGCCATTTTTCTTCCTTTTTCAGTCAGGATGATAGTGCCCCGGCTATCCTTTTTTGCATAACCCTTTTCAATCAGTTTTTTCACAGCCACAGATACGCTGGGCTTTGACCTTCCCAGAAGCAGGGCGATATCAATATTCCTCACATCTTGTTTTTGGGAAAGCCGATGGACAGCTTCCAGATAGTCCTCCAATGACTGTCCGAGTTCCATATTTTTCCGCCTCCTTGCACAGGGGTGTGCTCATTATAAACGATGCCCCGGAAGAACAAATTTGCTATTTCCGGGACACTGTCTGCTCATTTTGCCAGATACACTTCCGCCTGGCCTCTCCCAAGCTCCAGCGCTGTCTGGTGGTCATTCACATAGATATCAATATGATTCCCCCTGACCGCACCGCCGCAGTCTTCTGCCGTGAACACATGTCCATTGATGATAACCTGGGTTCCACAAGGAATTACAGACGGATCCACTGCGATGGTCCTTCCTTCCACTACCGGGGTTCCGGTAGCCGTGATCCCGGTCTCCACGTCGCAGCAGATTTCACAGGCGCAGTAATAGGTCAGGTCAAAGACCCCAAGGTTCTCTCCATACATATCCGATGAAGCATTTACTTCACTAATGTTTCCGGAAGCAGAGGAGGATATGCTGTCTTCCAGGAGACGCACCGCCCACACAGCGTCCGCCGTATCAAGGGTTCCCTGTACGATCCCTGTTTTGCTGCTCTGCGCCTCTATCGTCTTGTTGTCTCCGGCATAGATTACCACATGATAAATATTCCCGCTGTCATCTGCGTAAAAAACGAGGTCTCCCGGCAGTGCATCCTCTACCGGGATCTGTGTCCCGGCATAGGCCTGTTCTGCAGCCACTCTTGGCAGTTCATATCCGTATTCCCGATAAATACTCTGGACAAAACCGAAGCAGTCCGCGCCGTCGGTGAGGCTGGTGCCGCCCCACACATAAGGATTATCCAGATAATCCGGAAGGATGTTCCAGAGGGAAACGCCGATCAGTACAAGGGCTGCCGGGATCAGGAATTTCCTTTTCCTACTCATCCTGATCTGCAAAGCCTGCGAAAGAGATCTCGCACCCGCGGCCGACACGGCTGAAAATATTGACAAGCCTGGTCATCACTTCCGGATAGTTCTCTTTTTCTGTCACTACCAGGATTTTGGAACAATCCTCCAGAAACTTCGCCTCACGGACGTTTTTAACCTCTCTTGCCTCTCTCAGGATCTCTGCAGCCATCTCCTCCGTGATTGATTTTGACAATCTGTAATACCTTCCCACTTTACAGGCCTTCTTTCCTTTTGATTAGTCTTTTCTAACCGCATTATATACTAGTTGGGAATGATTGTCAAAAATATAATTGAATTTTTCTTTTTTCTTTGATAGAATATGTGTGGTTAGTTATTTCTAACCAATGTGAATAAATCATGAAAACTCCTTTGCCCCATGCCTGCTGAGTGGGGCGGGGATGTTTTCGCCAGAAAGGATGAATGTCTATGGATTATTTAAAGATTGAAAAGGTGATCGGACGGGAGATCATTGATTCCAGAGGAAATCCCACTGTGGAAGCGGAGGTTTTTCTGGCAGACGGGACGGCCGGAAGAGGCGCTGCCCCAAGCGGGGCGTCAACCGGGGAATTTGAAGCGCTGGAATTAAGGGACGGGGATACTTCCCGTTTCGGAGGAAAAGGCGTGTCCAAGGCCGTACACAATATCAACACCACGATCAACGAGGTGCTGACAGGCATGGACGCCAGCGATATCTACGCTGTTGACAATGCCATGATCCGTGCGGACGGCACAAAAGACAAATCCAACCTCGGAGCAAATGCGATCCTCGCCGTTTCCATCGCATGCGCCAGGGCGGCTGCAGCTTCCCTTGATCTCCCGCTGTACCGTTTCCTCGGCGGGGTGAATGCCAACCGGCTTCCAGTCCCTATGATGAACATCTTAAACGGCGGCGCCCATGCGGCAAACACCGTGGATGTACAGGAATTTATGATCATGCCGGCGGGCGCTTCCAGTTTCTCCGAGGGCCTGAGATGGTGTACAGAGGTCTTCCACTCCCTTCAGTCCCTTCTGAAATCAAAAGGGCTGGCAACCTCTGTGGGAGATGAAGGCGGTTTTGCACCGGATCTTTCCAGCGATGAGGAAGCCATCGAATGCATCCTCGAGGCAGTAAAAATGGCAGGCTATGAACCCGGCAAAGATTTTGTCCTCGCTATGGATGCAGCGTCCAGCGAATGGAAAGGGAATAAAAAGGGCGAATACATCCTCCCGAAATGCAAAAAGACTTTCACTTCGGCTGAGTTGGTCGAACACTGGAAATCCCTTGTGGACAAATATCCCATCTATTCCATCGAAGACGGCCTGGATGAAGAAGACTGGGAAGGCTGGCAGATCCTCACAAAAGAACTGGGCGGCCGCATCCAGCTTGTAGGGGACGACCTGTTTGTCACCAATACAGAGCGTCTGGAAAAGGGGATCTCTCTGGGATGCGGGAACTCTATCCTGATCAAGCTGAATCAGATCGGCTCCGTATCTGAAACGCTGGAAGCCATCAAGATGGCCCATAAGGCCGGATACACCGCCGTGACCTCCCACCGCTCCGGAGAGACAGAGGATACCACTATCGCCGATCTTGCCGTGGCGCTCAATACCTGCCAGATCAAGACAGGCGCACCCAGCCGGAGCGAACGTGTCGCCAAGTACAACCAGCTTCTGCGCATCGAGGAAGAATTGGGGGAAAGCGCCGTATATCCCGGTTTTCAGGCATTTAACATAAAACGATAACTTTTCTTGGGTTTCCGTTAAAAAACGTGCTGCAGTCAAAGTGGATTTCCACGAAATGCAGCACGTTTTTTCTTTCCATATAATTATGACCGGCTGTCCCGGTCTGTCCGGCCATTGGCGCCGCCGTCTCATTTCCGGCCTGCCAGCATCCGGGAATCTCCCAGCATCATCAGGGCGGCCCGGCGATGGGAACCGAAAGCCTCCTGCGCCGTATCAATGATCCGCACTTCCTGATATCCCATTTTGCGCAGTTTTTCTGCAAACGCTTCCACATCTCCATACATATGAGGCTTCATATCGTCGTTGAGGGCAAACACACCGCCTTTTTTCAGCACACGCAGGCTTTCTAAAAGAAGCTCCTTCTTATCTGAGCCGTTGATGTTATGGTAGACATAGTTGCTCACCACAGCGTCAAAGGTTTCATCCGGGAAGTCCAGCTTCCGGGCGTCGCCGTGAAGGAACCGGCACCGTTCGGATACGCCCTCGCTCCAGGCATTGCTCTCACACATGGCCTGACTGTAATTGTAGACTGCGCCCCAGTAATCTATGCCGGTCACTTCCGCCTCCGGCCAGGAAAGCGCCGCCCGGATGGAGAGCGCGCCTGATCCGCATCCTATCTCCAGAAGCGTCCCCTTCCCGTCGAAATCAAGGTGAGACAGAAGAACCTCATGGACCTGCTCCATCATGCCTCCCCCGCCAAAGGCATACTGCCGCCGGATCCAGGTGATCCAGGCAAGAAGGAACAGCACTGCCACAGCTGCAGCCAGCGCCAGAACTCCGATCAGTCTCATACCGGGGATAAAATGCGATATGACGCATAAGACTGCCATAAGGACAACCAGCGCCCCCACCATATAAAAGACCGGTGCAGACATCCAGTTGCCATAATTCTCTCCGTGTGTACCGAGCCTGACCGGCTCCCGTTTCCTTCCATTTATCTCCATATCCTGCCTCCTCCCTTGTCAGATTTGCTGTCTGTTCATTTCATTTTTCTCTCTGCCCGGGCTATATCCATAAATAATTGTTTTCTGTCCGGAACCATCCGAAAACGGCTTTTCCAGCATCTTCGTAAAGCCTTTCTTTTCATAAAATTCCCAGGAAGCCAGAGTATTTGTCAGAAGCCGCACGTTCCGGGCTCCATCAGCCACGGCTCTGTCCATAAACCTGGATACCAGCGCCGTCCCCAGCCCTTTCCGGTAATCCTTTCTGGAAGTAAGAGCCACCAGCTCCAGATCACATCCGTCAAAAAACTTCTCCTCCCGCTCACGTGCCTGTAAAATAAAACCGTCCAGCTGTTTCTGAAATGTCTCGGACAAGCGGTACCCTTTCAGATAGAACTTCAGAAACATCCGGCACCAGGTCACATAATGCCTTTTGTACCGGTCAGAGTCTTTCTTCATCGGACGGAATCTTTTTCCGTAATTGCCGCTGATAAAGCCCACGATCTGACGGTCCGGAGTTTCCGCCACATAAGCAAAACTGCATTTTTCTATCAGGACCTGGGCATAATCCCGCAAAAGGATCCTGTCATTTTCATTGATGGGACAGGTGAAAAAGCCTTCGTAAAAACATTGGCCGCAGCCTTCCGCATCTCCCTCTCTGTATGGCCGTATCGTAAACATAGGACCCCTCCTCTCTGACGGCTGACCGGATTTATTACTATTTTCCCTGCTGTTCCAGCAGTTCCGCAAGCTGCCGGATATCCTTTTTCCCGAAAGCGATTTTCTCTCCATCATTGACCGCAAGGCAGGGAACGCTCATGACATGATATCTTTCCCGAAGCTGCGGAAAATGGTTCAGATCATAGACCTCCGCCGTAACAAGCGGATTCTCTGCTGCGATCCGCTGGGCTGCCGTCACCAGCTCCGGACACATAGTACAGGACAGGGCGACCAGGATCTGCATCTTCACCGCCGGAAGCGACCGTACCCGCCGGAGAGTCTCTTCATCCAGGGTCTGCCCCGGCCCCGCCGCATTATAGAGTCCCAGCATGAAGGACGTGAACTCATGTCCGCCCGGGACACCGTGAAAGGCAAGCCCTGTCCAGGAGCCGTCCTCTCTACATATCCGCACGCAGAGGCGCTCCTGAATATCCGCCGCTTCCGTATCCATGCTTTCGTCTCTTTCCAGAGTGAGTTTTTCCGTCAAAGTGCAAAGCTGCGTCATATAGGTTTCCAGCTCGGCTGACAGGGCCGTGTCATCCAGATACAGTTTCAGCACCAGAGGCGCAGCCATCCTCTGAAAGACCGTATCCAGCTGGGTGAGCATATCCCGGGTAAACAGTCCGGAGGGGCTGTCTTCTCTTCCGTTTGCTTCCCGATCACGCTCTTGTCCGGGTTCACTTGCCGTCAATAGCTTCGGATATCCTATTGCCGGCTGTACCGGACGCAGCCCGGTCTTTTTCTGCATGGCAGCGGCATAACGCTCCAGCTCTGTGGCAGCCAGCGCTCCGTCCCCTACGGCGGTGACTGCCTGACGAAGCGGTTTGATGCACACATCCCCGGCGGCATACAGTCCTTCGCAGCTTGTCTTCCGGCTCCGGTCTGTGACGATATAACCCCGGTCGTCAAGCTCTGCCAGTCCTTTCACCAGCTCTGTAGCCGGTTCGTAACCTGCGAATACAAAGACGCCGAAAGTATCCCCTTCCGCCGGGCGGTACTCTGTAACCTCCCCGGTCTGTGTGTTCCGGTACCGCAGCCGGTCAAGATAAGTCTCCCCGGAAACCTCCTCGATCCGGGTATGGGGAAGGACTGTGATCTTCTCATGGGTCAATGCGGGTTCTGACGCAGAAGGCGCGCAGGAAAATCCGTCACCCCGGATCAGAACGGTCACATGGCTGGCGTATTTAGTCAGAAAGACGCTCTCTTCCGCCGCGGCAAATCCTCCGCCAACCACGAACACATCCTTTCCGGTAAAGAATTCTCCGTCGCAGGTCGCGCAATAGGCAACGCCCCGCCCGCGCCACTGTTCTTCCCCTTTAAATCCGACTTTCCGCGGATGAGCGCCCGCAGCCAGCAGCACGCCGAAGCAGTTCAGGTTTCCCCGGCTGGTCCGGACGGTCTTAATAGCGCCGCCCATGTCAAGGCCAGCCACTTCCGCCAGCAGGAACTCCGCCCCGAAGTGTTCCGCCTGCCTGCGCATGGTCTCCGTCAGCGCTTCCCCGCTGGTGCGTTCCACGCCCGGGAAGTTCACCACCTCATGGGTGATCGTGATCTGTCCGCCGAAACGCTCTTTTTCCACCACCAGCACCCTGTATCTGGCACGGGCAAGATACAGGGCGGCGGTCAGCCCTGCCGGGCCGCCGCCGATCACTACAGCATCATATAAATCTCTTACATCCTGCTCTCTCATAACTGTCCCACCAGATCAAGGCTCGGTTTCAGGGTTTCCGCTCCGGGCTGCCATTTGGCCGGGCACACCTCATCTCCATGCTCATGGACAAACTGGCACGCCTGCAGCTTGCGCAGAAGCTCATCCGCATTACGTCCTACATTTCCGGCGTTCACTTCATAGGAGACGATCTTTCCTTCCGGATTCACGATAAAGGTGCCCCGCTCCGCTACGCCGTCCTCCTCTCATCGAATATTTTCTCTTGGTTAGCCGTGTCTAACTTATGAGTTATATGATACAGTATTTGAGAACAGATATCAATATCTTTATTATTACTTTTTTATCATCAAAAAACAGGAGACCTCCCGGCATTTTCACCTGATGTCTCCTGTCTCCATACATTTTTTCATCCTCTTTACCGCTCCGTCAGCTATCTCTGCCTGTCATGGTAAATGATCCTCGATACTTTCTTCCCGTCACTCAGATAACCGCACCGTCTGGCGCCATCCCGGACGATCTGATCCAGTTTTTCCTTTGGCATCCTGAAAACGGTATCATCCTCCAGGACGATATCACATCCGCCTGCGCAGTTTTCTCCGGATTCAATCCGGTACATATTCTTCCGGCTGATCGCGCCAATCTCTTCCAGTGCATTAATCATCCGGTAAACCGTCGCCACCCCGATCTTTTTATCCTCCTGTGACGCCTTATAAAAAATCTCTTTGCAGCTTGCACAGTCATTCTCCAGGATGATATCGATCAGGATCTTTCTCTGTTTTGTGATCCGGCATCCGTTTTCTTTCAGCCTTTCAATAATCTCATCTTTCCTGCTCACGGCGTTTCCCACCTTATACCTGTGAAATACCAAGCACTTCGAAACCTGCCCTTTCCACCGCCTGTTTCAGATCAATATCATCCACCTTGCGGTCACAGGAAACTTCTGCGCAGTTATCTTTCAGACTTACCTCGGCAGACACCCCGTCTATCGCATTAAGCGCGTTGGTCACGCTGTTGACACAGTTCTGGCAGTGCATGCCTGAGATGCGGATCATGCGCCGTCCGACCACCGGACCGTCGAGCGTCTTCTTTTTCGCTTTTTTCGTTTTCACGCTGCCGGATCCGCCGCCACAGCAGGCGCCCTCTCCTCTGAAATGTTTGATCGATCCTTTCAGCGCAAAGATCAGCAGCACCACGACTACGAGTATAATGATCGCATCAACCATAACTATCCCTCCGTCCGTTTCTGTTCATCTTCGTTTTCTTTGAATTTCTTCCGGTCTCTCGCTTTCTTGATCCAGAGCCAGATCTGATAGATCGTCGCTCCTATAATATATATAAGAATAAATGCTCCGAAGCCATAAAACATGGAGCCTGTAGAATCGCCCATACGCTACCTTCCTTTCACATCCGTTTTTCTCCCTGCGCAGGACGCACAGCCGCCGCAGGATCTGCAGTTTCCGCTGCACCCTGCGCAGCCCACCGGTTTCCCTGCCTTTTTATTCTTATATCCTCTGTAGATCAGGAAAACACAGTACCCGATGATCAGTGTCAGGATTACAATATCTACCACTATCTATCCCTTCTTTCTGAAAACAGCCGGATGCCTTTCAAAACATCCGGCTGTTCCTCTTATGCATTCTGTACGGAACGCTTTGCATATACTTTCTGGTTCTTATACGGATCAGGCCGGAACAGGAGTACCAGCAGCACGATCAGGAACACGAACCCGACTGCAGTTCCAAACGTAAATCCTCCGCCAAGTACGAAAGTACCGATCTGGTATACCGTAAGGCATACCACGTAAGCGAATACATTCTGGAACAGAATCGCGAACCAGAACCATTTCCTGGACTGCATCTGCTGTGCCATCGTGGAGATTGCCGCCAGGCATGGAGAGTCAAGCAGGTTGAACAGCAGGAAGGAGAAGGCTGCCATGGAAGTCGGGAACCATGCCGCTACACCCTGAGCCACTGTCACCGGGTCTTCCACATCTCCTGCGATCGCCGCCAGCGTACCCATGGTGGATACGATCGCCTCTTTCGCCGTAAATCCGGAGATCGATGCGGCGACCGGCTGCCACTCGCCGAAGCCGAGCGGTGCAAAGAGCGGTGCGATCACGCCGCCGATGACCGCGATCAGGCTGTCGGAGGACTCTACCAAGCCGAAGCCGTCCGGTCCAAAGCCGTAGCTTCCGAGGAACCACATCACTACGCACGCAAGGAACAGGATCGTACCTGCCTTGATGATGAAGCCTTTCAGCCTCTCCCATACATGGAGCAGGACTGTCTTCACCTGCGGGATATGGTACTGCGGCAGCTCCATGACGAACGGAGCCGGTTTCCCGGAGAACGGTTTCGTTTTCTTCAGAATGATCGCAGACACAAGCACTGCCGCAATCCCGATAAAGTACATCAGCGGAGCGATATAAGAAGTCTCTGCGTATCCGCCTGCCGCTCCTGCGATCACGCCTCCCATCAGGGCGATGACCGGAAGTTTTGCGCCGCAGGGGATGAAAGTCGCCGTCATGATTGTAAGGCGGCGGTCATTGTCCTGCTCGATGGTCTTGGAAGCCATGATCCCCGGGATTCCGCATCCGGATGAGATCAGAAGCGGGATAAAGCTCTTTCCGGAAAGTCCGAAGTGACGGAATACACGGTCCATGACGAATGCGATACGAACCATGTAGCCGCAGTCTTCAAGAATGGACAGGAACAGGAACAGGATCGCCATCTGCGGGACGAAGCCGAGCACGGCTCCCAGACCGCCGATGATACCGTTCACCACAAGGTCGGTAACGATCGTACCAGCGCCGATATTCCCGAGGAATCCGCCGACCGCGTCCTGGATCGCAACGACAAATACATCATTGGTCCAGTCCGTTACCCAGGTGCCGACTGTCGTGACCGACACATAATATACCGCCCACATGATCACGATAAAGATCGGGATGCCGAGGATACGGTTGGTAACGATCCGGTCGATCTTATCAGAGGTCGTCAGCTTTTCTTTTCCCTTCTGGACTGTCGCTTTCACGATCTGCTGGATATATTTATACCGCTCGTCAGTAACAATACTCTCCATGTCGTCATCATGCCGCTTCTCGATCTTATCTCTGAGTGCCTCTATGGCAGACGCATCGGAAGCCGGAAGTTTCACGCTCTCCACGACCTTATTGTCGCGTTCCAGGAACTTGACCGCATACCATCTCCTCTTATCGTCTGTGATAGAGTCCGGCAGGAGTCCTTTTACTTCTTCCACCGCGCTCTCCATCTCTTTGGAAAAGATCTCGCCTGGCAGGCTGATCTCTTTTTTCTTTGCCGTTTTGACTGCCTCGTCGATCAGCTCGGAAAGCCCGGTCTGCTTCAGTGCGGACGTCTCGACGATCGGGCAGCCCAGCAGCATGGACAGCCGCTTCGTGTCGATCTTCATCCCTCTCTTTGCGATCAGGTCTGCCATATTAAGTGCGATCACGACCGGAACGCCGGTCTCCACAAGCTGCGTTGTCAGATACAGGTTACGCTCGATATTGGTAGCGTCCACCAGGTCGATAATCACATCCGGATTTTCTTTCAGTATGTAATCCCGGCTGACTACTTCCTCCAGCGTATACGGGGAAAGGGAGTAGATTCCCGGAAGGTCTGTCACGATGACTTCCTCCCCCTTCGCCCTTTTGCTCTTTACCTTTCCTTCTTTTTTCTCAACGGTTACCCCCGGCCAGTTTCCAACGTACTGGTTGGCACCGGTCAGGGCGTTGAACATCGTCGTCTTACCGCAGTTCGGGTTTCCGGCGAGTGCAATTCTGATTGCCATTTTTTCTGCCTCCTCTTCATATGTCTTACTCGCTCAGATCTGGCTCAGAATATCTGAGTCTTCCTATTTTACCTGGACGCACTGTGCGTCATTCTTCCTGACGGATAATTCGTATCCGCGGACTGTGATCTCTACCGGGTCGCCAAGGGGCGCGACCTTTCTGATATAGAGCTCGCTTCCTTTTGTGATCCCCATATCCATGATCCGGCGTTTGTAGGCACTGTCACCCTCTATTTTTGTTACAACAACTGTGCTGCCGACTTCTGCATCACCTAATGTCATAACTGTCATCTCCTTTCCTCTGCCAGAATTCAATTTATATACAGCGGGCACTGCATGGAGTTATACCATGATGTGCCGCGCCATATCAGCGTTAACGGCAATCCGTGAATCCTTGATGTTTACGATCACATTGCCCCCGATCGCAGACAGTACGGTCACTTCCGCGCCTGCGACAAAACCCAGGTTTTCAAGGAAACGCCTCGTCTCCTCATTTCCCCCAACCCTGCGGATTATATTTGTTTCTCCTATACCTGCCATTGTAAGCGGCATTTAAAAGACCTCTTTTCCATCTATGTTTTATTACTGATATTGATAATATATTTCATTTTTCCTTCAGTAATTAGTATATGCTAACCATAGTTAGAAGTCAATAACTATTTTGCACATTTTTTAGAATTATTTTCTTTTAATTTCTTTAAATATGACGAAATTTCATAAAAGACATACCTTGCTTTCGGAAAATGCTATACTGAATATGAGGTGAGACATAATGGCAGGAACAAAAAAGAAAAGCGAATCTTCTGAAAACTATCTGGAAACCATCTTTATTTTAAGCAGGCGTCTCCCGGTCGTCCGAAATGCGGACATTTCATCTGAGCTCAAGTTCAAAAGATCCAGCGTCAGCTCTGCAGTAAAGAAATTAAAAGACGCCGGACAGGTCTGTGTCTCCCCTCAGGGATATATCACGCTGACCGAAACCGGGCTGTCAGCCGCCCAGGCTCTTTATGAAAAGCATACTTTTTTCGCCAATTGGCTGAAGCAGCTCGGCGTCGATCCGGAAACAGCGGAAGAAGACGCCCGTGAAATGGAACATGTGATCAGTGAAGAAAGCTTTTCTGCGATAAAATCTTTTATCAATACTCTATAAATAACGGAGGGAGGCCGCACATACTGCGAGTCTCCCTCTTTGCATCATTCTTATTCATTTCCGTCTGTCAGAAGATTCCTCATGCTCCTTAAGCTGATCAGCAGTGTAGACGTGTTGTGGAGCAGCGCCGAAGTCGTTGGCTGGAGGGCTCCGGCAACGCCAAGCGCGATCAGCCCTGCGTTGATCCCGATGATTTGATGATAATTTTTCCTGATCCGCTTCGTCATTCCGTTTGCGAGACGCTTCAGCACGACCAGCTCTCCCAGGTCTTCCGCTGCGATAGTAATGTCGGCGATCTCCCTTGCAAGTTCCGCTCCGTCGCTGATGGCAATGCCCGCATCTGCTGCGGACAAAGCCGGCGAATCGTTGATTCCGTCTCCGATCATAATGACCTTGTGCCCCGATGCTTTCTCCCGCTCCACAAAACCGGCCTTTTCTTCCGGCAGCACCTCCGCATAGTACTCGTCCACGCCAACCCGGCGTGCGACAGCGGCGGCGGTCTTCTCACTGTCCCCGGTCATCATGACCGTTTTCTGTATTCCTTCCGCTCTCAGCGCACGGATCATGTCTGCCGCTTCTTCCCGCAGGGGATCTTCGATACAGATCACCGCTGTCAGCTCCTTCTCGATGGCAAGATACAGGTGGGAGTATTCTTCCGGCAGCGCCTCAAACCTTTCCCGGTATTCCGGGCGGACCTTGCATCCTTCATCTTCAAAGACGAAATGGCTGCTTCCGATCACCACTTTTTTCCCGTCAATGTATGAAGAGATCCCGTGGGCTACAATATACTCCACCTTGGAATGCATTTCCTCATGAGCAAGCCGACGCTTCTTCGCCGCATCCACTACAGCCTTTGCCATAGAATGAGGGAAATGTTCCTCCAAGCACGCTGCAATCCGAAGACATTCTTCCTCCGGTTCCTCTCCGAACGGGATCACTTCTCTCACCGTGGGTTTTGCCTTGGTGAGCGTCCCGGTCTTATCGAAGACCACGGTGTCCGCTTCTGCCACTGCTTCAAGGAATTTTCCGCCCTTCACAGTGATCCCGTACCCGCCTGCCTCCCGGATCGCCGACAACACGGTCAGCGGCATGGCAAGCTTCAGCGCGCAGGAGAAGTCCACCATGAGCACGGACAATGCCTTTGTCACGTTTCTGGTCAGGAGCCATACCCCTGCCGTTCCAAGCAGTGTATACGGCACCAGCCTGTCGGCCAGATGCTCCGCCCTGCTCTCCATGGAAGACTTCAGCTTCTCCGAGTCTTCGATCATGGCCACGATCTTTTCAAATCTGGTGGAGCCGGAAACCGCCTTTACCAGGACGTCCAGCTCTCCCTCTTCGACCACGGTCCCCGCATAGACGGACTGCCCTGGCACCCTGCGCACAGGCATGGCCTCGCCGGTCAGGGAAACCTGGTTTACCATACCTTCCCCGCCGGATACCTCACCGTCAAAGGGAATCACATTTCCCATATGTACAGTCACCACGTCGCCCTTTCGGATCTGGTCCGCCTTTACCAGAATTTCCTGCCCGTCCCGCTTCAGCCAGACCTTTTTGATATTCAGGGACATGCTCCGCGCCAGGTCCCCCACGGATTTTTTGTGGGTCCACTCTTCCAGAAGTTCTCCCACCCCCAGCAGGAACATGACCGACCCGGCGGTATTAAAATCCCGCCGCAGGACAGAGACCCCGATCGCCGCCGCGTCCAGAAGCGGGACTTCGATCTTCCTCTTCCGGATGCAGCGAAGCCCCGCAGCCAGATATCGAAGCGACCTGATCATCACAAGCCCCGCGCGCAGGGGAGAGGGCATCAGAAGCTTTCCGCCGTAATGCAGCAGCACTTTCGCGATCAGTTTTTCCTTATATGAGGCGTTCAGCGCCCTTCCGGAATTGCGGACAACGGTTTCCGGCACGGTTACATCTTCATACCGGAAGCTCTTCAGCAGACGGATCAGTCCGCTCCGATCCCCTGTATAACAGATGACAGCGTCTGCGGTGCGTTCATACACTTTCACATCTGTTATATTTTTCTGCCTGTCCAGAAACCAGAAAAGAGTATCCGCCTCCGCACATGTCATTTTTCCCTGAACGACATGGATGCGGAGACGGCCCCTGATCTCATGCTTTATGATAAATTTCATGGACGGTTACAGCTTTCCTTCGTCTGAAAGATCCGCACCGTCTTCTTCTGTCTCCTGTACTGCCGCCGCTTCCTGCGCAGTCCTTTCTTCATTGATCTGCTGTGCTTCCGCCAGGATATCCTCCACATTCTCCTGTGCGGTTGTGACCGTTTTCATCACGCAGTCCCTTGCCCGCAGCGCAGCCGCCGTACACTCTGTATAAACCTTCTTTGCATCTTTGCTGGATAAGATTTTTACCCCTGCTGTCCCAAAAAGGACGCCTCCTGCAAATAATCCAATCTTCTTCATCAATGATTCACTGAACATAATAACTTACCTCCTGTTAAACTATAAAATTAATTGCTGCTGGCTGATCACTTATGTCTGTATCCGGTATAAAATACCATTATGAAACAGAACACTGCAGCCCATGCCCAGAATCTGTGCTGTTTCATGTGCCATCCCTTCTTTCTTTTTGCTGGTCTTCCATAAGAATACCGTATCAGCATAGCAACACCGGGGCAGGCTAGTCAAACCTAACCCTGCTTGTCGATAAATCTTCTCACTACTATAGATAATCGCTGTTCCCCTCTTGACAGCAGCTTATTGTTTTCATAATATAGCATTGTTATATACCACTGTTACATGGAGGTTTTTATGGACGAAAGAACATCACCTACGCTGGAAAATATCCAGCAGGCCGCATTGGAAGAATTTTCTGAGAAAGGCTTTCTGGGAGCTTCCCTGCGCCAGATCGTAAAAAATGCAGGCGTGACCACCGGAGCCTTTTACGGCTACTTTTCCAGCAAGGAAGCCCTGTTCGCATCCATCGTGGAGCCCCATGCCGCTGCTCTCATGGGCAGGTTCATGGAGGCCCAGACCGGGTTTGCCGATCTGCCGGAGGAAGAGCAGCCCGTACACATGGGCGAGGCTTCCGGTGGCTATGTAGACTGGATGGTGGACTATATCTGTGACCACCGGGAACCGGTGAAACTGCTTTTATGCAGGGCGGAGGGAACTTCCTACGAACACTTCATCCACAACATGGTGGAGATTGAAGTGGAATACACTCTGAAATATATGGATGTGCTCCGCCGGACAGGTCAGAAGGTTCCCGAATTAAAAAAATCTCTCTGCCACATCATTGCCAGCGGGATGTTCAGCGGCCTTTTTGAGATCGCAGTACACGACATGCCGCGGGAACAGGCGCGCCGGGATATCAGGCAATTCCGGGATTTTTATACGGCGGGATGGCTGAAACTGATGGAAGAGCAGCGTTAAAGTACATTCCCGCTGCTCCCTTCTCCCGGTCTGCCACATGAACAGATGATATATTTCTATCGACACCGGGGAATAATCCCCCTGTTTTTTTATTCATGAGTTAGTTTATTCTAACTAATAATTTTTATCTTTAAGGAGGGAAACCCATGAAAGAAAAAAAGAAAAGCGATGTGGCTGTCCTGTTGGATTACGCAGGAAACCGCAAAGGCCTGACCTTTCTCGGCCTGTTTTTTTCGGCAGTATCCATGCTGCTCTCCATGGCGCCTTACATCTGTATCTGGCTTGCCGCGCGGGATCTGATTGCCGCCGCCCCGGACTGGACCCTTGCCCGCGGCGTAACCCGGTACGGCTGGATAGCTTTTGCCTTTGCATTCGCAGGGATCGCCTTATATTTTGCAGGCCTGATGTGCACCCATCTGGCGGCATTCCGCACAGCCTCCAACATCAGAAAACAGGGCGTTGCCCATGTGATGAAGGCGCCCCTCGGCTATTTTGACGCCAATGCGTCCGGGCTGATCCGGGGCCGTCTTGACGCGGCCGCGGCCGACACGGAGACTCTGCTCGCCCATAACCTGGCGGACATCGTGGGCACTATCGTCCTGTTTCTTGCCATGGTGATCCTGATGTTCCTGTTCGACTGGCGGATGGGGCTTTCCTGCCTGCTGGCAGCCGTGATCTCCGTTATCTCCATGTTCACCATGATGGGCGGCAAAAACGCACAGCTTATGGCGGAATACCAGGCCGCACAGGACCGGATGACCAAGGCGGGCACTGAATATGTCCGCGGGATCCCCGTGGTGAAGATCTTCCAGCAGACTGTTTATTCTTTTAAGGCCTTTCAGGAGGCGATCAACGATTACAGTGAGAAGGCGGAGCATTATCAGGCGGACGTATGCCGGGTCCCGCAGTCCGTAAACTTAACCTTTACGGAGGGCGCCTTCGTCTTCCTTGTCCCGGCAGCGCTGTTCCTCGCTCCAGAGGCGCTGGCAGATGGAAATCTCGCCGGATTTATCACAGATTTCGTCTTCTACGCAGTATTCTCCGCCATCATCTCCACGGCGCTGGCAAGGATCATGTTCGCCTCCTCCGGCATCATGCTGGCCGGAACGGCCCTCGGCAGGATCAATAAGGTGATGGAAGCCCCGGTGCTCAAAAGCCCTGACAACCCCAAAGTCCCCCACGGCAATAAGGTGGAATTTCAGGACGTCAGCTTTACCTATGATGGATCGGAAACGCCTGCCCTCTCCCATGTCTCCTTCACAGCTGAACCGGGACAGACCATCGCCCTGGTAGGTCCCTCCGGTGGCGGCAAGACCACGGCTGCCAGCCTGATCCCACGCTTCTGGGACGCTTCCTCCGGTTCGGTCAGAGTGGGCGAGGCGGATGTAAAAGAGATCGATCCCCATGTGCTCATGGATCAGGTGGCCTTCGTCTTCCAGAGCAGCCGGCTTTTTAAGGCGTCGATCCTGGAAAACGTCCGGGCGGCAAGGCCGGATGCCTCAAGGGATGAGGTAAGATGCGCTCTTACAGCCGCACAGTGCCAGGATATCATTGAGAAGCTGCCGGACGGGATGGACACAGTGATCGGCACAGAGGGCACCTATCTCTCAGGAGGCGAGCAGCAGCGCATCGCCCTTGCACGGGCAATCTTAAAAGACGCGCCTATCGTCGTCCTTGATGAGGCCACCGCTTTTGCCGACCCGGAGAACGAAGTTCTGATCCAGAAGGCCTTCGCCGCACTGACGAAAGGCCGCACCGTGATCATGATCGCCCACCGCCTGTCCACTGTTATAGGCGCCGACCGGATCATTGTTCTGGATAAAGGCCGCATCGCCGGGCAGGGAACTCACGGGGAGCTTGTGGCGGCGGGCGGTCTGTACGCCCGGATGTGGGCGGACTATAACAAGGCAGTCCGGTGGAAGATTTCCAGTGAAAAGGAGGCAAAGTAAATGTTCAGCAAGAAATTTCAGAGAAAATACGCACTCACCGATCAGGGACTGCGAAACACAAAAAAAGGTGCGTTCTGGACGGTCATCGTCAATCTGGTCGTCATGGGAGGGATGGGCATCCTGTATCTTCTCACAGGCGGCTTCATGAACACCCTGATAACAGGAAGTCCGCTGCCCTCTGCAATGCTCCCCATCGCCCTGACTGTCCTGTTCCTGGTCTTATCATTTCTCACCCATCTGCAGCAGTACCGGGCCACTTACGGGCTGGTATACAATGAAGTAAAGGCGACCCGCCTTGGCATGGCGGAGCGGCTCCGCAGGCTTCCTCTCGGATACTTCGGAAAACGGGATGTGGCGGACCTGACCGAGACCCTGATGGGCGACGTCAACCGGATGGAGCATGTGTGGTCCCATGTCCTCGGATATCTGTACGGCGCCTATATCTCCACGGCGATCATCGCCGTATGCCTTCTCGTCTATGACTGGCGGCTTGCCATCGCCTGCCTGTGGGGTGTACCGGTGGCTTTCGGTCTCCTGTTCGGCAGCCGGAAAATGGCGGCCCGCGCCTCTGAGCGGACGAAGAAAGCCGCTCTCCGGGTATCCGATGGGATCCAGGAAGCGTTGGAAAACGTGCGGGAGATCCGTGCGACCAACCAGGAAGACCTCTATCTGGAACGGCTGTACCGGAAGATCGACGAACACGAACGGATCATGACCCGGGGCGAGCTGGGCACCGGCGTCTTTGTCAACGCTGCCAGCGTCATTATGCGTCTGGGCGTGGCAACTACCATCCTCACCGGAGCCGGCCTGATCCTCACCGGCCAGATCGATTTCATGCTGTTGTTTTTATTCCTGCTTGTCATCACCCGGATCTATGCCCCCTTTGACCAGAGTCTTGCCCTGATCGCGGAGATGATCATATCCCAGGTGTCCGCCGACCGGATCAGGGAACTCTATGAAACTCCCACAGCCGCAGGGAGCAGCCGGTTTGCTCCGGAGGGACACGATATTGTATTCGAGCATGTGGATTTTGCCTACGACGAGAAAGAAGTGCTTCACGATGTGAGCTTTACCGCCAAAGAAGGGGAAGTCACCGCTCTGGTGGGACCTTCCGGTTCCGGCAAGAGCACCTGCGCAAGGCTCGCCGCCAGATTGTGGGACGTCACGAAAGGCCGGATCCTCGTGGGCGGCGTGGATATCTCAACAGTAGACCCGGAAGTACTCCTCACCGACTACTCTATGGTCTTTCAGGATGTGGTGCTCTTTGACGATACGGTCATGGAAAATATCCGCCTTGGGAAGCGGGGCGCTACAGATGCGGAAGTGATCGCCGCAGCACAGGCTGCCAACTGTGAAGAATTTGTCTCAAGGCTTCCACAGGGGTATGACACGCCCATCGGCGAGAACGGCGCAAGGCTCTCCGGAGGCGAGCGCCAGCGCATCTCCATTGCCCGTGCTCTCTTAAAAGACGCGCCCATCCTGCTCCTTGACGAGGCTACGGCAAGCCTGGATGTGGAAAATGAGACAAAGGTTCAGGAAGCCCTCTCCCGCCTTCTCCGGGGTAAGACCGTACTGGTCATCGCCCACCGGATGCGCACCGTGGAAGCGGCAGACAAGATCATTGTCCTCTCCGGCGGTCAGGTGGCGGAGGAAGGATCCCCGTCAGATCTGATGAGCCGGAACGGTCTCTTCCACCATATGGTGGAACTGCAGAAACAGAGCGCCGGGTGGAAGCTGAGATAACAGTTCCTGGGAACTGCCGGCCTGTCTAAAAATGGTGCGCTCCGGTCCTCTTTACCGGGAAAAACTCCCGGGATGGGAACACCGGAGCCGCCAGACAGGTGTTGATCTTCCTTCTTCTTTAATACCAATCGTGTTTTTCATTTGAACGGGTGCAACTCGGACAACGGAATTTCCTGAACCTTCTCCCGCTGGGCGTCGGCCCGGCTTTCCTCGGTGGAAAACAGGTCATCAAGGAATGCCAGCTCTATTTTTTTCACGCTACTTTTCAAGTTTCAGCATCTCCTTCATCAAATTTTTGTAGGCTTTCGCCACCTTACCGCTGGGATCATGGACAAAAATGCTCTCTTGCCCTCGACGCTGATTTCCCTGACCCGGACCGAGTGGAGTATCTCGGTACCGAACACCTTGATCTTGCTACCGTAAGTTTCCCGCAGCAGGGCGGCGATTCAGTCCTGTGGTAGAGTTACTGCTGGAAGAAGTGAAAAAGAACTTTGAAGGTATATAATTATCTTCTTGTAAATCATTCTAATTGTTTTATCGTTCCAATTTTAAATCAACATCATATTGTGCCATAGCCAAGAATAGATTGATCACTAACCGGGTACTGATGCTGCCATACTCCCCGGACACTCTCTCCATTCACTCTTGTACTTGTATTCCCTTGCAAAGGTAATGACTACCCCTCCCGCAAGAGTCAGGAATCCATTTGCCCGTTGGCTTGGATCCTGGCTTTTCAATGAAAGTCCGATCTGCACAATGCCAAATCCCAGCAGGATCAGGCCGATGGCCCGAATCAGGGAAAATACAAAATCAGACAGGTTATTGACCACTGCCAGCGGGTCGCTGGAGGCAAAGACCGGAATCCCGCCAAGGGTCAGCGACAGCGTGACCGCCATATAGACAAGGAAAAAGCGCCGCTGTGCCTGACTCATCGGCAGAGGACGCTTTTCCGGTTTCTTCAATCTTTTGTTTTCTTCTCGCTTTTTGAATAAATGCAATCCACATTCCTCCCGTCTATTCCTCCTGCCCTTCCCCGAGGATGTCTTCCTGGGTGAGCAGTTCATAATCATCCAGTCTCTGGATATCGATCTGTAAATCATCATGTGCCAGCGGAGCCTTTGCGTAATCATAAGGCGGAGCTCCGCCGTCCTCAGTGTATCTGATATTCTTGTGTTTCATCATGTCGTATTTCCGGTCGATCATAGGCCGTTCCCCTCGGACAAACAGGATCGCCTTTTTATTGTCCAGCAGACGGATCTCATCCGGCGTCAGAAGTTCTTTGCCACAATGTCAAGCGATGAATTCAAAAAAGGTAAAAAAATAACCCTTCTCCGCTAAAGAGAAGGGTGTGTCTATCAAAAGTAGCTGTTAAATTGCAACATTACGCTATTGAGTTAACAAAATTTATTTCGTTCTTTCGCATATTGTATTAATTCTCTTAGACCATTTGCCATGCCGCCGTTTAATTCTCCTTCCAAACCTGGAGCACAAATGACACGTCTACAGCCTTCCATCAGTTCTTTCGCTTCTTTCAGTTTCTTCTCTGAGAACTGACAAAAGGACTTTTCCGCGATTAACCTAGCAGCCAGAGCTCTAGCAGCTGGATAGTCCAAATCATTTTTCCAGAGAATTCCCGTTGCAAAAGGAATGCCTTCCCGCTGGAGCCTGCGGAATACCGGTGTTCCATGGCCACAGCCTGCAATCACGAAGATTTCCGGAGTTCCTGATGTCTTCTTCAGCTCCAGGCTTCCGGTCAGTTCGTTATAATCTCCTGCGGTAATTCCATAAAGCCTCGGAATATAGCCTCCGGAAAAAATTTCTTCCGGAGTGCCGAAACGGTCGATACAGTCGCCGCGCACACAGGCAATCCGATCTGAAATTCTTTCCGCCAGATCGAGTTCATGCAGTGACATAATGACTGTCAATTTTCTCTCTTTTGCCATTTTCTGTATTACAGATAGAAATTCCAGTTTGTAGCGGATATCGAGATAGGATGTCGGCTCATCCAGCACAAGCACCTCTGGCTGCTGGCAGAGAGCCCGAGCCAGCATCACCCTCTGCTTCTGCCCATCGCTGGTCTGGCGGAAATCCCTGTCTTTAAGCTCCTGGATGTGAACTAACTCCATGGATTCCTGAACAAGCTTCCGATCCTCTTTATCTAACACGCCAAAACGTCCCGTATAGGGATAGCGTCCCGTGGAAACCACATCTTCGCAGGTCATAAGTTCTGGACGCACCCGCTCTGTGAGCACAACAGACAGCCTGTGTGCCAGGTCATTTCCGGTGAAAGAGCTGATATCTTTCCCATCTAGATATACTGCTCCGCCAATCAGGGGGAGCTGTCGGATGATGCTTCTTAAAATCGTTGTCTTTCCCGCTCCGTTCGGCCCGATCAGTGTCAGGATCTCTCCCCGGCGGATCTTTAACTCGATATCCCGAATCAGGGGCACGCCGCCATATCCCACGGTCATTCCCTTTGTATAGAAATAAAATTCTTCCGAAGCCATCACATGCCCTCCTTCCTGGTTCGCAACAGAATCACGATCACCACCGGAGCGCCGAAGACCGCCGTCACCGTGCTGATACTAAGTTCCGTAGGCGAAAACAGAGTCCGTGCCAGAAGATCGCAGAACATACAGAAAGCGGCTCCGCCAAGGAAGCTTGCCGGAATCATCAGGAGCGGTCTGGAGGTGCGAAACAGGTTTTTCACAATCTGCGGCACCGCGATTCCCACAAAGGATACCGGCCCGGCAAAAGCTGTCACGCAAGCGGAGAGAAGGCTGGAGAGCAGCACCAGAAGTGCACGGAACAACTTGATATTCAGCCCCATACTCTGTGCGTAGGCTTCTCCCATCTGGTAAGCACTTATGGGCTTTGACATCAGGAAAACACAGGCTGATGTCAGAAAAATTACCACAGCCATAACCATCACGTTATCCCAGCTGATACCAGAAAAACTTCCCTGGGACCAGTTATGCAGGTTCACAATATCAGAATCATCCGCAAAGGTCACTACAAAGTCTGTGATAGCTGTACAGATATAGCCAATCATAACGCCGCTTACGATCAGCGTCGCCATGTGGCTGAGTACTTTTGACATCAGCAATACAAATCCCATTGATAGCATCGCCCCCGCGAAGGCCGCTACGATCAGAAGCAGCGAACTGGCCTGCATGGCCCGTTCCAGGAGATATACCATCACCAAAGCGACCACCAGTTTGGCGCCTGAAGAAATACCTAGAATAAACGGCCCTGCAATCGGATTATGAAAAAAGGTTTGGAGAAGATATCCCGAGAGAGCCAGTCCGCCGCCAAGAATGGCGGCGGCTAGAGCCCTGGGCAGTCGAATTTCCAGCACAATACCCGACGCGACAGAAGAACCGCATCCCTCTCTCAAAATCGAAAGCACCTCATTCAGCGGAATGCTGACACTTCCAATACAAACATTTGCCATCAAAAGAATCACCACAGCTACGGCAAGACACAGAAAAATTAATATATATCTATTCCGTTTCATCTGTTACTTCAGCCTGTACAGATAAACCAGGTTATCCTCCTCTCCATTTAACATTCCATAGATATCCGCAGTTATAGTTCCCAGCTCCATGGAGGACTGGTATAGATCCCTGGTCGTGCAGTACACCTGCCCCTCCTGCACCGCTTTGAACTCCTCCAACAGCTCACTTTTTCCCAAAAGTTCGTCAATGGAGGACAGTTCTCCGTCAATGGTGCTGTTGTATATGATATAATCTGCCTCCCGGGACGCCGCATAGAATTCCTCCATCTGCATACTGATAGTTGAAGATCTGCTGTTCTCGTCTTCTTTTAGGTTTTGGGGGAGATAAGTTCCACCTGCCAGTTCAATCATCTTCGGCAGATAATCGGAGGGCCTGCGCACGTTGACTTCCCCGTTACTGGTAATATAAAAGAAAGCCACCGTCTTTCCCGTGTTGGCAGTATCTCCAATGGAAGCAAACGCTTCCTGCTCTGAATTAAAAGCGTCCTGGGCTTCTTCTGTCCGCCCTGTCAGAAGTCCATAGAGCTTCACCCATTCTGTTCTCCCCAAAGGCTCCTCCTCATAGCTGGAATAATCCACCAGCACAGGAATATCAAACTTCTCCAACTGTTCCTTGACCTCTGGCGTATGATAAACCATCGTATTCTCAATGGCCAGATCACAACCTTCCGCCAGAATTTTTTCGTAGTCAGGTGCGGAATACTTTCCGGCATACAGAATCTGTCCGGATTCTACTGCTTCTCTTGCATCATCTAAATACCAACCGTCTGCTTTGGTTCCTGTAAAACTGAGCGTATCCAGCGCGTCCATGGAGATGAACATATCCATGACGGCAGAAGCTACCAGATAGATCTCATCTAAGGGCTGATATAGCACGGTAATGTCCCCATCCAGATCGCCCGGCGCCTCTTTTCCCTCCGGCACCACCAGATACCGCTCATTTCCATTGATGGTGACTAATGAAAAGCCGTCTGTATAGTAATCCACCGTAAATCTTTCTGCGTAAATCAGCTCCATGCTGCCTTCATAAGCAAGTTCCTGGCTGATATCCGTATCGTGCACTCTGGCACTTCCAGATCCTGCACCCGCACCCTGCCCGCAGCCACAGACTGACGCAAGAAGAATCAATAGGCTCAAAAATAATCCCACAAATTTTTTTTTCATTCTGACTTCCTTCTTTTCTTTCTCGCAAAACGCACCGCTCCAAACACTGCCAGGAACAGAAGCGCCGCCAGGGCTATGCCCCCCCAGGTGCCCTCCCCCAGCTCCATGCCGGGGCGGAGGAAACCCGCCACCTGCCCCGCCTGCCCCGCCATGGCCAGGTCGCTGACCAGCAGGGGGACACCGTTGACCGCCTGCTTCAGATGGCTGGCGACGGACAGCAGCAGGCAGGGCAGGAGGGTGAGGAGCTGGCCGCAGAGCAGGCTGTCGGTCAGGGTGGTCACCAGGAGCTGGGCCAGCAGCAGCACCAGATAGGTGTACCCCGCATCCACGCCCACGCCGCCGCCGGCTCCTGGAGGGTGACCAGTTGGCACAGGTAGACCCCGGCCAGGGGAAGCAGCAGGGCCAGCAAGGCCCGCCCCTGGGGATCGGTGCGCCGGTACCACCGGCTCTGATGCGGCTGCAGCGGTTCCATTCTGCCCCACTCCCTCCTTTCGCGTTCTTTCTACTATAGCAGAAACGCGGCCCCGCCGCAAGGGCGGGGCC
>USDK01000006.1 GCA_900553355.1 uncultured Lachnospiraceae bacterium | reverse complement strand
GGCCGCCGGAAACGGCGGTCAAAAAATGAGCCAGTACTCATGGTTTACCGTGTACAAATTGGAAGTTAGGAAGGTAAGTAATACTGTATGAATACTTTAATCATATATGGCACTCAGTACGGTACAACAAAGAGATATGCAGAAAAATTTGCAGAAATGACGAATTTTCCAGTCATCAGTTATGAGAATGTAAAAAACGTAACGGACTATGAGCGAGTTATCTATTTTGGCGGTTTATATGCGGGAGGTGTGAAAGGCTTAAAGAGCACAGCCCGGAAATTATCTCCCAATACAAAATTGGCTATTGTGACGGTTGGATTAGCAGATGTATGTGATAAAGAAAATATAAGCAATATCAGAAGTGCAATAAGAAGACAAGTGCCAGAGTATTTATTAAAAACGTCATCCTTCTTTCATTTAAGAGGTGGGATTGATTATCAAAAGCTGACGTTTAAGCATAAAACGATGATGACACTTTTATATAACAAAGCAAAAAAATTGCCAGAAGAAAAGAAAACTGCGGAGATTAAAGCCATGATAGAAACCTTTAACTCAAAAGTTGATTTTGTTGATTTTGATGCCTTAAACCATATAGCAGAAAGCATTTGAACAAATCCTAAGTTGTCGAGTTGTAAATTGCATAATTGAAAGGGTGGTAGAAATGAAGAATTATACTTTGGCCTCTAAGATTGTGTTAGTAATATGCATTTGTTTCATATTACTTGCTGTGGTAAATGAATTTACTGGATTTATTAATTCAAGTATTTCACTTAGCGGAACAATAATCTGCATTATAGGGTTTGGCATAGCGATATTTGCGATTACCATTTTAGAGAACGAAAGACAAAAGAGAAAAGTAGATAACTCCTAATTAATCGAGGAGTTGAGTGGTGCAAAATTGAAGCTTGTGAGGATAAGAGATGATTGTTTTAATTACAGGAGCATCACATACAGGCAAAACAGTACTTGCTCAAAAATTACTGGAAAAATATAAATATCCCTATTTTTCAATAGACCATTTGAAAATGGGTCTAATTCGTAGTAGTTACACGAAACTCACACCTGAAGATGATGACGAACTTGAAGCATATATGTGGCCTATTATTCGTGAAATGATAAAAACAGCCATAGAAAACAAGCAAAATCTTGTTATTGAAGGTGGGTATATTCCTTTCGATTGGAAAAAGGATTTTACAGAGGAGTATCTTGATAATATCAAATTTTATTGCCTTGTGATGAGTGAAAACTATATTAAAAATCGTTTTGACGATATAAAAAATACGCAAGTGCTGTAGAAAATCGTATAGATGATGATTGGTGTACTATGGAAAGTGTTTTAGAAAATAATGTGCAGTTTTCAGAACTTGCAAAAAAGCATAATGCCAATATTGTACTTGTTGATGATAAGTATGATATCAGAGAAGGGTATATTATGGCCGCAGGTTTATAACAGAACAATGCTGAGGGAGGGAAAGCCGATGGAAAATACATATCATGTGATAGATGAAGAGAGAGCATATGAACTCTTGAAAAATCTGGACAAACTGCATACGACAGAGCTGGGTGAGGTACGTATAAAAAGGAATCTGGATTTGGATACAGACTGTGTGGTGGACTGGTGCAAAGAAAAGATTAGTTCTGCCGATGCTCTTATCACTCGAAGAGGAAAAAACTGGTATGTGCAGGCAGACCATTGTATCATAACTGTAAACGCACACAGCTACACCATTATCACTGCTTACAGGGAGAGATAATAAGAGATAAAAGGAGAAACTGGATATGAAACGGGAACTGGGAATAGCAAGATGCGGTCTGGCCTGCTGTCTCTGCGGGGAGAATACAAGCTGTCATGGCTGCAATTCCGGAGAATGTCCGGATAAGGACTGGTGTGAGAACAGGAAATGTACTCTGGAGAAGCACATTTCTCACTGCTCTGAGTGTGACCGGGACTGCAAAAAGGGGCTGCTCGGGAAAATCAAGCCCTATGGGTTTACACTGTTCATCAAGCGATATGGCGCGGAAGAATTGCTGGACTGCCTTGAGAGAAATGAAAAAAACGGGGTTGTATACCACCGGGAAAGCGTATTCGGGGATTACGATGACTTTGAAGATGTGGAAGAGCTGATCCATTTTATTAAAACGGGAGAGCGGTAAACTTTGAGAGAGATAATAACAAACAAAGTGGAGGAACACCTGGCCAGGGAATACTGGTGCAGCCCATCCAGGCTACATGCGGGCGGCACCGTCTATACCGTCCATGGGACGGCTGACCGGCCCTGTATTAAGTTCATGGCGTACAGAGACACGATGGTTGTCTGCACGTCAAAGGATCTGGCTGGACGGGTAAGGACCCTGGTGGAGAACAAAAGCAGAGATGAGATTTTTGAGCTGCCGCTGGTTTACGGACAGACGATCCACTATGTGCCGGATCGGAATGACAGAGGCGAAGTGCTGGCGCCGGCAGCCTTTGACAGTACCTTCCTTTACGGAGACGAAATTTTTTCGCTGAAGGGCCTGCTGGGATTTGACAATTCTCTGGCTTTTGATGACAGGGGGTATACACCCACGAGGGCTGCATACATTGCAAGAGATCAAGATAAAATTATCGGTGTGTCCGGGGCGGCGCCAGTGTCACCGGAGGGCCTGTGGGAAGTGGGAGTGGATGTCCTGCCGGAATACAGAAATTCCGGAATGGGGACATACCTGGTGGCAAGGCTGACCCGTGAGCTCCTGAAGCGAGATAAGGTTCCCTTTTATTCGGCTTCGGTGACAAACATAGGTTCCCAGATGGTGGCGCTAAGATGCGGATACATACCTGCATGGGTGGACACGTATGGAACTGTTCTGGATGGGGGTTCGCCGTATGGCAATCTGCTGTATATATAATGTATCGGATAAATAGAAACAAATATCGAGGGAGAGGCGCATGCTGGGAAAAATCGTGAAAGTGACGGTGGACAGACCTCTGGGGAGCTGTCATCCGAAGCATCCGGATATCTGTTATCCTGTCAACTATGGATATGTGAAAGGGGTTATGGCTGCTGATGGAGAGGAACAGGACGTCTATATATCCTGGGCGTGTTTCGGGGGAGGAGATAGAAGCCCGGGTGGAATTTCAGGAACAGTATTTTGAGTCGGAGGTGATTGCAGTATTATGAGTCGTACATTTGAATTTGACGGAGAAAAATATAAAAAGGCGTCCAGACACCAGAAGGAGTGGGGCGGCAGTCTGATTGAAGAATTATCTCCGCAGGGCGATGAGAAAATACTGGATCTGGGCTGTGGAGACGGCGTGCTGACAGAACAGTTGTCAGAGCTGGTGCCGGATGGAAAAGTTGTGGGAATAGACGCGTCTGTGGGAATGATCGCCGCGGCGCAAAGCCGGTCAAAGCCGAACCTGACGTTTGTGCAGATGGATATAAATGACATGGATTTTCAGAACGAGTTTGATGCCATTTTTTCCAATGCGGCGCTCCACTGGGTCAAGGATCACGGCAGACTCCTTAAAAACTCGTTCAGGGCATTAAAGGATGGCGGTCGCCTCCTGTGGGATTTTGCAGGGGACGGAAACTGTTCCAACTTCTTTGCTGTCATCCGCAAAGAAATGGAAAGCGAAGAGTACAGGCAGTATTTTAAAGAGTTTGAGTGGCCCTGGTATATGCCGTCCAGGGAGGATTACGCAAAGATAGTCGCTGCCTCCGGCTTCTCCTCCAGCAGTATTTCGGAGGTCAACAGAGACAGATTTTTCTCTGATGCGGATGAGATGATCAGGTGGATAGAGCAGCCCAGCATCGTGCCTTTTATCAAGGTTCTTCCCGAGGGAGTAAAGGAAAAGTTTCGCGATGAGGTTGTCAGGGCTATGCTGGAGAGAACGCTACAGGCAGACGGAACCTGTTTTGAAACCTTCCGACGCATCCATGTAAGGGCGGATAAGTGATGAGAGGCTGAGGAAAAGGAGGAGACAAAAGCATGAGCATTTTAGAGATAATCCTCACGTTAGCGTTCTCTTTGGGAGCTGTGATATGGGGTGTGAACATTTATCATCAAAAGGGTATCTGGCTTCTTGCGGGATGGAATACAATGAGCAGAGAGGAAAAAGCGCAATATAACGAGGAAGAAATTTGCCACTTATTTGGAAGATGCGTTGTTATTTGTGGGGTGGGAGTATTTCTTTTACTGTATGGCAGCTTTAACAACAATGACCCTGTTTTATGTATCGGGCTTGGGATTATAGCTGCAATGGTCGTTTTGTCAATTGCAGTGCCCAAGATAAATCCTGAAAAGTATCATAAGTGAAAGGTTTACACGAAAGGAACAGGTGTCTTATGGAAGATGAGAAAAGATTTGCCGCATTTCTGCGCGGTATCAACGTAAGCGGTAAAAACAAGATCCCAATGGCAGATCTGAAGAAGGGCTTTGAAAAGCTGGGGTTTGGAGGAGTGAAGACATACCTGAACAGCGGGAACGTGGTTTTCTCCTGTAAGGAGGGCGATACGGGCAGGCTGGCAGAGCAGATTGAAGGGATGGTACAAGATGAGTTTGGGGTAAATGTCCCGGTGTTTGTTATTTCCAGTGAGGAGCTGGAGGACATCCTACAGCACGCGCCTGACTGGTGGGGCGATGAAAATCAAGACATCTATGATAACCTCATTTTTATACTGCCGCCGCTTACATTTGCGGATGTGCTCCGTGAGATTGGGGAGCCAAAAGAAGGCTTGGAGTGGGTCATGGATTACAAAAACGCCGTCTTCTGGTCCTTTGTCCGAAAGGATTACCAAAAGACAAACTGGTGGTCAAAAACGGCAAGCTCTGGCATTGCCGGAAGACTGACGATCAGAACGGCCAATACAGTCAGGAAGATAGCCGGGGCATGTTAGCGCGCGTTGCTTGTAGCAACGGCCGGTTTTTCATACAATAGCGATAACAACAAAAAAGAAAGAAGGTTATCCAGATGCTGAATGAAAACATAAAAATCATCAGAAAGTCGAAAGGACTTTCCCAGGAAGAGCTTGCCGTCAGGCTGAACGTGGTGCGCCAGACCATTTCCAAGTGGGAAAATGGGTTGTCTGTTCCAGATGCCGACATGCTGATCTCCATATCGGAAGTGCTGGAAACTCCTGTGAGCGCTTTGCTTGGAGAAACGGTTGCCAGGCCGGAGGCCGACGGTTTAAAGGCAATCTGCGAAAAGCTGGAGACGATCAATCTGCAGCTCGCCCGGAGGAAGGATGCGGCGCGAAAAATACTCCGTGGACTGCTTCTTGGCCTGTGCGCGGTCATCGTGCTCATCTTTGCTGCCCTGGCCGCGCTAAACAGTCCATACCTGAGCTGGGATTACAGTGCCCCGGAACTGAGTGTTGCCGGAGTGGTTTTTCATGCGTTTGAGTGGCTGTTTGTCAGACTGGCGCCGTTTGTCCTTGCGGGGGCAGTAGTTGGGATATTCATGACGCGGAAGAGGGAGTAGCCCCGGGGCGGGAGCAGTGTGAGTCTTTGTAAAGGGAAGTAAAGTCTATGGAGCAATACCTGAGAGAAACGCCTATGTTAAACTTTTCGGCTGCAAACATACAGAGGTTGATAAGTGACAGACAATGGGAAAATGCGGATGCGTATCATCGTATCAGGAAGATATATGATTTTGTCCGCGATGAAATTTTATTTGGATACAACGTGGATGACAGTATTCCGGCGTCGAGAGTTTTGTCTGATGGATATGGGCAGTGCAATACAAAAGGAACCCTTTTTATGGCGCTGCTGCGCGGCGTGGGGGTTCCCTGCCGGGTACATGGGTTCACGATCGATAAAAAACTGCAAAGAGGCGCAATGACTGGTATCGTATACAAAAATGCACCTGAAAATATTTTTCACAGCTGGGTGGAGGTTTACCTGGAGGGTGTTTGGTACGAGCTTGAGGCGTTTATCCTGGATCAACAGTATCTTTCCCGGCTGCAGGAGATAAACGCCGGCTGCCGGGGCGCTTTTTGCGGATATGGCGTTGCGGTAAAGGATTTTCGCAATCCAGAGATTGATTTCAATCGGAATAATACTTACATTCTAAGCGAGGGGATCAATCAGGATTTCGGGATTTATGACTGCCCGGATGATTTGCTGAAAGAGCATCATCAGGAAATGTCGGCTTTCAAGGCCTTTCTATATAGAAACCTGGGAAGGTATCTGATGAACTACAATATCAAAAAAATCAGAAACCGGAAAGCTTCGGTGAAGTAAAATGTCACCGGTACAGTGACGATATATAAAAATGAGATAAGCCGGCTGTTTGTCCTTTCATCCTGCCAGGGTTGTACTGGAGATTTTTGGGGCTATGATGTGATGGAAAAGCAGGTGAGAATTCTATGAAAGTGTTCCTGTTCATTATTTTGGTATTGATCATATATATTCCGGTTATCACCCTGATTTCATTTGTGCGGGCGCTGTTTTATATGAGAAAAGGGAAAACATATGCCAAAGAAAAGTTTTGGGATACTTTCCTGAGCTTTTTCCTGGAATTGTTAAATCCCATGAACTGGTTTTTGTAAAATAAAGGGAAATTGGATATTTGGAGGGCGGTATGAAAGAATACACCTATGTTACTTTGAGGCAGAAGCCTGAACTAAAAGAAGAAGCCGCGGCATGGTTTCATGACAAATGGGGAGTGCCGCAGGAAGCTTATCTTGGATGTATGGAAGCCTATCTTGATCATGAAACCGAATATGGCTGGTATCTCTGCCTGGACGGCGGACATATTGTGGGCGGTCTTGGAGTAATTGAAAATGATTTTCACGACAGGAAAGACCTTGCGCCCAATGTGTGTGCAGTGTATACGGAGAAGGAGTACCGCTGTCAGGGAATTGCAGGACGCTTACTTGACATAGTTGTAAAGGATATGAAGTCTAAGGGGATAGCCCCGCTTTATCTGATCACAGACCATACAACCTTCTATGAGAGATATGGCTGGGATTTTTTTTGCATGGTCCGGGATGAGGACAGATCCAGTGTGACAAGAATGTATATCCACAGATAATTTTCCATCTGTGACGTAATAGGAGAGCTTATGAAAAAAATCAGTTTGTTCATAGCGATGAGCCTTGACGGATATATCGCAGACAGTAAGGGCAGCGTTGACTGGCTGGCCGGACAGGGCAATGAGAATGAGAACGTTGACGCATATTCTGAATTTGTGAAAGATATCGATACGGTAATAATGGGCTGGAATACCTATTATCAGATTGTTACGGAGCTTTCGCCAAAAGAGTGGGTTTATAACGACCTTACAACCTATGTTGTGACGCACAGCCCCAAAGCATCTTCTGATAAAATCCATTTTACCAATGAAAATCCCGTCCTGCTGCTCAAAAAACTGAGAGAAGAAGGCGGAAAAGGTATATGGATATGTGGCGGGGCAAACCTGGTTCAGCAACTGGTCAAAAAAGATATGATAGATCGCTATTATATTACGGTTATTCCGACAATTCTGGGATCAGGCCTTCGGCTTTTTGAAAAGGCTGACCATGAAATCAAGTTGAGGCTGCTCAAAACACGGTCGTATAATGGCATGACAGATTTAATCTATACGAAAAGATAAGTTAAATTTATCTAAACAGAGAGAGATAAGAAAATGACAGAGCGGAAACTGAATGGTATAATAGACAGAAGCAGACGGATTATAGAAAAATCAAAACAGGGGGCAATAATCCATGAAATTGAAAAATGTACTGATCGTTGTAAAAGATATCGAAAAATCAAAACAATTTTACCATAGTCTGTTTGGCCTTGATATCATTCTTGAACGTGATGGAAATGTAATTCTGACAGAGGGGCTGGTCCTTCAGGACGAGGAAGTCTGGAAGAAGGATATCGGTGAAAATGTTATTCCTGAGAGTAATTCCTGTGAATTATATTTCGAAGAGAGTGAGATAGAGGCCTTTGTCCAGAAACTGGAAGCCGGCTACCCGTCAGTTCAGTATGTCAATAAACTGATAACGTATGACTGGGGGCAGAAAATGGTCCGCTTCTATGACCCGGACGGCAATCTGATCGAAGTAAGGACACCGGCTTTGTGTTCAACAGAGAAAGACTAGATTATGAGGTGCAGTATGGAGTTTGAAAATGCATATAGAAAATTTATAGAAGAATTAGGACCATGCAGAAAAATGGTTTTGTCAACTTCTCTTAATGACAAAGTGACATCAAGAATGATGAGCATTATTATTCTGAATGCCAGATTATACTTCCAGACAGACATAACATTTCGAAAATATCGTCAGCTGAAAGAGAACACAAACATCGCTCTCTGTATTGACAATATCCAGATTGAAGGACTGTGTGAGGAGGTCGGCCATCCGCTCGAAAATACTGAATTTTGCGTCGCTTATCAAAAGCATTTTGCAAATTCTTATGCAAGATATACGGCCCTGGAAAATGAAAGACTCTTTGTCGTTACGCCATTTTTTGCAGAACGCTGGTTATACTTGGATGGTGATCCATATATAGAGACATTTGATATCAGGAATAAAGAATATAAACTGACATGTTATTGAAGATGGAGGAGTTTTAATAGATGCAAAAATCATTTTGAGACAAGAACGATACGAAGAATTTAAGGAGCGGTACTTTTAAGTAAGATAGAAGAACGGCAGGAGATACTATGAGATATTATCATGCAGAACTTCAGCGTCTCCAGCAGGAGATTATGGAGATGAAAAAGGCTCAGGCAAAGCTTTTGGATCTGCAGTTCCAGCAAGAGGAACTGAAAGAGCGGACAGCGAAGCTTCAGAAACTGATGACAGAGGAACAAGAAGATGTGGACCGTCTGAACAAAGGAAGTCTTGCAGCTTTCTTTTACAAAGTTTCCGGGAAGATGGAAGAAAAACTGTCTGCGGAAGAAAAGGAAGCCTACGCTGCAAGAGTAAAATATGAGACAGCGGCCAGTGAACTGGAAGCGATTAACAAAGATATCACAGACTGTCAGCGAAAAACCAGGAGTCTGCCGGAATATGAAGAGCAGTACCAGACACTGCTGAAAGAGGAGACTGAAAAGGTTAAAAATTCCGGCGAACCAGAAGCAGAGCAGATCATGCGGATTGAAAAAAGACTATCCTTTCTTGACAACCAGAAAAAAGAAATCGAAGAGGCTGTTACAGCCGGAGGCCAGTCTCTCCAGATTGTAGATCGGATTCTGAAACAGCTGGATAATGCCGAAGATTGGAGCACCATAGATATGATCGGCGGAGGACTGTTTGCGGATCTTGCCAAGTATGACCATCTTAGCCAGGTGCAGGATCTGACTACAGAACTTCAAAATTCCCTTCGCAGTTTCCGAACAGAACTTGCAGATGTAACCGATAAAATTTCTGGAAATATTCGGGTAGAAATTGGAGAATTTCTTCATTTTGCAGACTATTTCTTTGACGGATTTTTTACAGACTGGATGGTCTATGAAAAGATCACGGAATCAAAGGACCGGACTTTGCAGACCCAAAAACAGATCCAGGATATCCTGGATCGACTGAAACGGATTCAGGATGATATCTGCCGGGAAGAAGATGCACGAAAGAAAGAGCTGGAACAAATCGTTTCCGGATGTATAAATAAGTACATTGATGAATAGATGGAGGAGATTATGAAAATAGGGATTTTAGGTTGTGGAGCTATGGCGGAGACATTCGCCGCAACATTAAGGCAGATGGAGGAGGCAGAGTGCTTTGCTGTGGCCTCACGTACACAGAAGCGTGCAGAAGAATTTGCACAGAAGTACGGGTTTCACAAGGCTTATGGGAGCTATGAAGAACTGTGCAAGGATCCGGAAGTGGAGCTGATCTATATTGCAACGCCCCATTCCTGCCATTACGACAACATGGAATTGTGTATCCGGCATAAAAAACCGGTTCTGTGCGAGAAAGCTTTTACGCTGAATGCAGGGCAGGCAGAGCGGGTCAGAAATCTTGCCGGCCAGGAACAGGTCTTTGTTGCCGAGGCAATCTGGACAAGATATATGCCATCAAGACAGATGATCAATGATCTGCTTGACAGTGGAATTATTGGAAGGGTTTCTTCGCTGACCGCCAATCTTTCTTATCCCATCGCTGATAAGGAACGGATCATTAAGCCAGAACTGGCAGGAGGGGCACTTTTGGATATCGGTGTATATGGAATCAACTTTGCGCTGATGCATTTCGGAACGGATATCGAACGAATCGAGTCTTCTGTCCGCATGGCAGATACTGGAGTGGATGCCATGGAATCGATTACTGTTTTTTTCCGCAGCGGACGGATGGCCGTATTGACACACGATATTTACAGCAGATCAGACCGGAAAGGCATTTTCTACGGGGAAAAAGGTTATATGATCGTAGAAAATATTAACAATCCCCAGAGCATCGAGGTTTACGACACGGAAGACCGGCTTCTGAAAAAGGTCAGTGTGCCGGAGCAGATCAGTGGATATGAATATGAAGTACGAGAATGTATTGACGCCGTTCGTTCCGGAGAAAAAGAGAGTGTTTCCATGCCTCTTGGCGACAGTATTCAGGTGATGAAGATTCTGGATCAGCTGCGCGGACAATGGGGACTTGTTTATCCACAGGAAAGATAAAAGGGGGATTTCTATGCGCATAAATTCCTTCTGCCTTACCTGTCTGATCGACTCGCAGGAACGGCAGATACGGGCATTTGATGATGAAGAGAAAAAAGTCCGGTATATGCAGGAAATATTGGCGTTTCTTGGCTCCTGCAGCCCTCAGGCATCGGCGCCGGAGCTGGTAAAGCCGTTATCAGCGATCTATGAAAAATACTGGGGAAAAAAGGACGGAATGGCAGATGTAAAACGGGAGTTTAATGACTATCTTCTGTCTATGGAAGAGACGCTGGAAGAGAGGATCCGCAGCTGCCGGGATCCTCTGGAGGCTGCTCTTTGCTTTGCGCGTACCGGAAATTATATTGACTATTCGGCGGTGAAAGACGTTTCCAGAGATCAGCTTTTAAAGCTTTTTGAAGAACAGCAGAAGGAAGGTCTGGATCCTGTGGAATATCAAAAGCTGTTGAAGGATCTGGAAGGAGCCTCTTCCCTGATTTATCTTACTGACAACTGTGGGGAAGTGGTGCTGGATAAGCTGGCTATCCGGCTGATAAAGGAAATTTACCCAGGACTTGAGATCCGGGCTATTGTCCGGGGCGCTCCGGTGGTAAACGATGTAGATCTGGAGGCTGCCAGGTATGTCGGACTTGACAGGGAGGTGCCTGTCCTGGAAAATGGAAGCGATATTGCAGGTACTGTTCTGGAATATCTGACTCCCGAGGTGCGTCGGCAGATTGAGACGGCGGATGTGATCCTTTCCAAAGGGCAGGGAAATTTTGAAACAATTCATGGATGTGGATTGAATATCTATTATCTGTTTCTATGTAAATGCGACTGGTTTATGAGACAGTTTCAGGCGCGTCATTTCCAGGGAATGCTGGTGAATGAAAAGAGAATAAAAAATCAGGAAATATTGTAACAGGAGGGATACAGATGAAAGCAGTCGTATATCAGGGAAACGGGAGGATTGCCCTGGAAGAGCGGCCGATGCCGGTGCTCCTGGATGAACGGGACGCTATCGTAAAAGTTACGCTGACCACGATTTGTTCCAGCGATATTCATATCAGGCATGGGGCAGTCCCAAAGGCTGTTCCTGGTACGATCCTGGGACATGAATTTGTAGGAAAGGTGATAGAAACAGGAAAAGCGGTAAAGAAGGTGAAGCCTGGTGACCGGGTGTCGGTGAATGTGGAAACTTTCTGCGGGGAATGCTTTTTCTGCAAAAGAGGATTTGTCAATAACTGTACAGATGAGAATGGAGGATGGGCACTTGGGTGCCGGATTGACGGCGGACAGGCGGAATATGTCCGGATTCCTTTCGCCGATAATGGCCTTACGGTCATTCCAGATCATGTGACAGATGAACAGACTCTGTTTCACGGTGATATCCTTTCAACGGGATATTGGGCTGCAAAACTTGGGGAATTGAAACCAGCGGATACAGTGGCTGTAATCGGGGCCGGTCCGACAGGTCTTTGTACTATGTTATGTGCGAGGCTTTACAGTCCTGCAAAGATCATCGCCATTGATACGGATGAATCTCGCCTGCAGCTTGCGAAGGAAAAAGGACTTGCAGATGTAACGCTGCAGCCTGGGAAAGATCCTGTTCAGGAAACAATCAAAGCCATGACAGGGGGAAGAGGAGCAGATACTGTATTTGAAGCAGCCGGCGGTAAGGATACCTTCCAGACGGCCTGGCAGATCGCAAGGCCTAATGCCATCGTCGTCATTGTGGCTATGTACGAAGAGCCTCAGATCCTTCCGCTTCCGGATATGTATGGAAAAAATCTGATCTTCAAAACGGGCGGTGTAGACGGCAGCTTCTGCCAGGAAATGATGGAACTGACTTCCTGCGGAAAACTGGATGCACAATTCCTCATCACACACCGCTGCAGCCTGGATCAGATCCTGGATGCATACGATATTTTTGAAAATAAGAAGGATCATGTGATCAAGTATGCAATAAAGCCGTAAAGCGTAAACATATTCCTTGCATTTGCCTGTGGCCTGTGATAACATAAAGAAAGCATAAGCAAGGGAGGTGGCTTGATGTCGGCTATTCGCTAACAAAAAAGGACAATGATTTTTTCTCATCTTAGACTGTTATGATGGGTTTTTTGTTGTACCTGTTTTGCGGATAGAATCATCAGGCTGGCTTTTTATAATATAAGCGGGTTTCTTTTTGCTGTACCCGTATCTATTTTTAATTGGTCATATCAGGATTTTCCGAAAAAAGGTTTGACGGACAACTCAGAATAATGGGTTGTCCTTTTTTGATTGTTATTAAGCATTGATTTAAAGTTTACAGGAACATTTTGGAGGAGAAAAATCATGAAAAAGAACCAAGAATTATACAAGTGTCCGATCTGTGGGTGGACCATGCCCCAGGATACACAACACTACGTTGACCACTGTCCGAACTGTCTGTCAGGAATTCATCATACAGATTCCGACGGTTGTGAATGCGGAGGGATTCTTGAACCAGTCGGCATATGGGTAAAGGAAAGCGACAGATGGGAGATTGTCTTAAGATGCCGCTTCTGCGGAGAAATGACATCTGTAACGTTTACGGAAGCCGATAGCCGGATCAAGGCATTATCAATTGCATCCAAACCCTTATCATCGCCGCCTTTTCCTATTGAAAGGCTGGAAGAACTGACAAAGATTATGGGAGGAAGCGGAAAACTCCCGATAAAATAAATATGGAACTTAAAACTGGAGGATAAAAATATGAACAGAGAAAACAAAAAAAGAAAGTATGATAAAAAATATTTCCGGACACATCCATGTACAGATTCATTTACCTGTAAGGTATGCGGATGGCCGGTTGTATCACAAGGAGCAGGCAGCAACCACAGGAATCATTGTCCGAACTGCCTGCACAGCATCCACCTGGATCAGAAACCCGGCGACCGAAGCGCTTCCTGCCATGGACGCATGGAGCCCATCGGTGTATGGGTGCGCAAAAATGGAGAGTGGGCCCTCATCCACAGGTGTACTGTCTGCGGAAAGATCAGTTCAAACCGCATTGCGGCAGATGATAATCCCATGAAGCTGATGTCTCTGGCTATGCGGCCCTTCGCAAGCTCTGTGATTTCACAGGAGGATATCCACAGCATGACGCTCTCTATGGAAGACCGTGCATAGATTTTGAGACAGGAAAAGTTGACAAGAAGAATACAGATGTCTATAATAATGTCTATTGAAAACAGGCAAGGGAGCCGGAAAATGAAAAGTCTCCCTGCCTGTTTTTTATTATTCAGATAACAGGAGGGACAACAGCATGAAAGATTTTCACTATTATCTGCCGGTCAATCTGATCTTTGGCGCCGGGAAGGCAGAGGAAACGGGCAGGGAAGCCGCAAAATATGGAACGAAAGCGATGATCGTCACGGGCCGGGGAAGCACGAAGCGTACCGGACTTCTTGACAGAACCAGGCGGCTGCTTGAAGCAGAGGGGATGGATGTGACCGTATTTGACAAAGCCGAACCTAATCCCCTTGCATCTACGGTCATGCGTGGAGCTGGCATCGCAAGAGAGCATGGCTGCCAGTTGATCGTCGGCCTGGGCGGAGGCAGTATTCTGGACTGCAGTAAGGCGATCGCATTTGCTGCCTGCAATGAAGGGGATATCTTCGATTATATTTATGGCGTCAGAAAAGGAGAAAGGGCGCTGCCTCTGATCCTTGTACCTACCACCTGCGGAACCGGAAGCGAAGGAAACTGTTTCGCGGTATTGACAGATGACGAGACGAAAGATAAGAAATCCCTGCGCGATCCTCTTGTGATCGCAAAAGCTTCTATCGTAGATCCTCAGCTGATGACGACGATGCCTGCAGGTATACTGGCATCCGTTGGATTTGACGCATTGTGTCATTGCATGGAAGGTTATTTAAGCAAAAACTGTGATCCTCTCACAGAGCTTCTTGCATTGGAAGGAATCCGGCTTCTTGGCAAAAATCTGCCCAAAATCTATCAGGAAAAAGCAAAGGGAATCGAAGCCTGGGATGATATGGACCAGGAGGCCTGGAGCGCTGTTACTCTGGCCAGCACCTATGGCGGAATGGTGATCCATCATGCCGGAGTCGCGGCGCCTCACGGACTGGAGCATCCGGCCAGCGGACTTCGCAATATTACCCATGGCAGAGGACTGGCAGCCCTTACCCCTGTGATATGCCGCCGCTCCATTCCATCAGCACCGGATAAATACGCAGAGATCTCCAGACTGCTGGGGGGAAAAGATGATACTGACTGCGTCATGATTCTGGAACAGCTTCTTAAAACACTTGATCTTCAGACTACACTTTCAAAAGAGGGCGTATCTGCAGAGGATGTAGACTGGATGACACAGAATGCGTTTAAAGTATCTGCGGCCAGTATCCAGAATCATCCTAAAGTATTTTCGGAGGAAGAGGTAAAAGAAATCTATCTTGAGGCCTTGTAGAATTTATCTGATTCATTTTCCGCTGCCATGCCTCCTGTCAATGACCAGCCATAAAATATAAGTATTTGCCTAAAAGAGAGTCAACTGGTAAATTAGAAACAGAACATTATAGAAAAAAGATACATCGACAGGGAGGCAGATATGAAAAGAAAAATATTAACTGTAGTCGGACTGGGTATTATCCTTGCTGTATCAGGGTGTGAAAACGCAGATGAAACAGAAGAAAGCAACGTAGTTCCAATAAGGAATACTATGGATGAAAATGTTCTGGTGGCATATTTTTCATGGGCAGATAACGACATCCTTGAGGATGATGTAGATGCTGCTTCCTCCCAGGAGGACATCCAGGAATGGCTGGCAGGAATCGGATATTAAAAGGATAGGAGATAAGCGAAATGAAGGTACTGGTAATTAATGGAAGCCCCCGTGACAAGGGAAATTCGGATCTGCTGTGTGATGAATTTATCCGGGGAGCCAGAGAAGCGAGACATCAGGTGGAGAAGATTTCTCTGCGCAGTAAAACGATCAATCCCTGTAAAGCATGCTATGCCTGCTTCAGGACAGGTTCCTGTATACAGAAAGACGATCTGGCAGGGATACTGGAAAATCTGGGCGACCGTGTATGCCAGGTAATCTGGGGCGAGCATGTCTGGCAGAAGGGCGAAGTGACTGGAACAAAAGCAATGGAGGAAGCATATCTGGCCGGACGGAAGATTGGCGCGTAAAGAATCACAGGAGAAGATTGTATGGAGCTTCGTGTACTAAAATACTTTCTGACAGTAGCAGACGAAGGCAATATTACGCGTGCGGCGGATATTCTTCATGTTACACAGCCTACGCTCAGCCGCCAGTTGATGGAGCTGGAGGATGAACTGGGAACAGTTCTCCTTATCAGAGGAAAGCGTTCTGTTACGTTGACGGATGAAGGATTTTTGTTTAAACAGCAGGCGGAAACCATTGTAAGTCTTGCCGATAAGCTGGAGCATACATTTACAGATCAAAAAGACGTCATCTGCGGTACGATCCGGATCGGAGCCACAGAAGCGGTGGGAGGGCGGATACTGGCAGCTTATATGAAAGAATTCCGGGAAAAATATCCAGATGTGCAGTTTGATCTGTATAACGGGATGGCGGATAACATTAAAGAAATGGTCGAGCATGGTCTCCTGGATATGGGACTTGTAATGGAGCCCATTGATACAGCTAAATTCGAATATATCCGTCTTCCACAGAAAGAAACCTGGGGCATCCTGATCCGGAAGGATCATGAGCTAGCCGAAAAGGAAAGCATAAACGTAGAGGATATAAAACAGTATTCTCTGATCATGCCGGGAAGAGAAAATGCAAAAAATCAGATCCTCCACTGGATGCGATGCGAAGAAAGCGCCCTGAATATCCCGGCTTATTATAACATCCTTTCTAATGCAGCGCTTCTGGTGGAGGCAGGAATGGGATGTGCTGTCTGTCTGGATGGCGCTTTGTCCATACATGCAGATCCAGAAATATGCTTTCGCAAGATTTTCCCCACACAGGTCACCAGGAGTGTAATCCTATGGAAGAAGAATCACCTGTTTTCACACGCTGCCTCTCTTTTCCTGCAAACGATACAAGAACATTAAAATAATGCGGCATCAGCAATATCTGCTGGTGCCACATTTGTTTTCAGCATACGTAAAAAGAATGATTCTTCATAAGGAACAGGTATTAGACAGGGCAGAAGAATCATAGGATAATGGTCTAAAAGAAAGGATGGGTGTTGAGATGAATGGAAAGATATTGATTGTCTGTTATTCTTATTCCGGTAAAACTCGTAGGATTGCAGAGGTGATACAAAAACAGACGAAAGGAAGATTCAGCCAGATTTATCCGAGACAGCCGTATCCCGCGGATTTCGAACGTCTCTTAAAACAGGTAAGAAAAGAAACGACAGCAGGAAATTTTCCCGCTCTTCTTCCCATAACCGAAACCGCGGATCGATATGATATTATTTTTGCAGGATCACCCAACTGGTGTGGGACCATTGCCCCTCCTCTTGCCGCATGGCTAAGAGAGAACGACCTGACAGGCAAGAGGATTCTTCCATTTTTCAGCCATTGCGGCGGAGAGGATAAAGGAATGGCAGAGGCAGTCAGAAAGCTATGCCCCTCAGCGAAGGTAGAGAACAGTCTGTATGTATTGGAAAATGGAAGTATCAACCTTCAAGACACGATACAGACGTGGCTGAAACAGATTTTTCCGGAAAAAGAAAGGGAAGCATGCAATTATGAGTAAAAAGAAAATGAAGACAAAGCCAAAAATCAAACTGGCAGTGGATTTCTTGATGACGATAGTGCTCTTATTCCTGATGGGATATCAGCTCTGGGGTGAAATCGCTCACGAATGGGGCGGAGCCGGGATGCTTGTCTTATTTCTTGCCCATCATCTGCTGAACTTCGGATGGCACAAAAAGCTGTTCCAAGGAAAATATACGGTGATCAGAGCCTTGACCAGTATCATAGATGGGGTGCTTTTTGCTGTTATGATCTGCCTGATGACAAGCGGAATTATGATGTCCAGGCATGTGTTTGCCTTCCTTCCCATTGACGGTGGAATGGGGACGGCCAGACTGGTACATATGATGGCATGCTACTGGGGATTTGTGCTGATGGCGCTGCATCTGGGATTCCACTGGGGCATGATGATGTCAAGATTCAAAATGACTTTAAACTTAAGGGAACCATCCAAAATCCGTAGCCTGTTTTTTCAGACTCTGGGTATAGTAATCGCCGGATATGGACTGTATGTGTTTATGACAAGAGATCTGGTGACTTATATGCTTCTGAGGACACAATTTGTTTTTCTGGATTACAGTGAGTCTCCGGTATCTTTTTATATAGATTATCTGGCCATGATGGGACTGTTTATCTGGATCGCCCATTATTTGTCCGTGATTCTTCAGAAAAATCGAAAAAATACCGGGAACGAAACGATCATTCCTAAAACGTATGGGAAATGATAATGGACAGGTATTAGACTTGGGAAAAGATTCATTTTACAATATACACGAAGATAGGAAAGACCTGTCAGATAAAAGGAACAAAATCAAAGTTGAAAGGAAGTAGGAAATCATGAAAAAGAATATTGGGACAGCGCTTGCACTTTATCCTACACCACTTGTAGTAGTTGGAACGATGGTGAACGGAAAACCGAATTATGTCCTTGTGGGGCATGTGGGAATTATCGGACATGACCGGATCATGGTCAGTCTTGCAAAACCTCATTATACTAATCAGGGAATTAAGGAGACTCGTGCGCTGACGATAAATATTGTGGATGAGGCAATGCTGGAAAAAGCAGACAGGGCTGGATGTGTCAGTGGAAATAAGACAGATAAATCAGAAATGTTTGCATTCCACACAGAGGGGACAGGAGCGCCGCTTATTGATGAGGCTCCTGTAGTTATGGACTGCGTTGTGGATGACATCTATGAGACAGAAGGCTTTGAGAGCTTTATCTGTAAGATTGATGGTGTTTATGCGGAAGAAAACGTATTAAACGATACAGGAAAGATTGATTATCATACACTGAAACCGGTTCTTTTTGAGATGCCGACCTATGAATATCTCCGTACAGGGGATGTGATTGGAAAATGCATGAATGTCAGCAAAGAGTAAAGAATCAGGAGGGCAGGATATCGATGAAAACAAAGTTTCTGAAAAAGATGCTTTCTGTGATGATTATCGGAACAATGGTTTTCGGTCTGACAGCATGCAGCAGCGAAACAGAGCCTGAAGAATCTGGCACTGTCGTATCTGATCCGACAGGAGATGCTCTTATTGCCTATTTTTCATGGTCTGGCAATACAGAGGCCGTGGCACAGGAAATTCAGGACCAGACCGGTGCAGATTTGTTTGAAATTGTTCCGGCAGAGCCTTACACAGAAGATTATGACGAACTTCTGGATATCGCACAGGAGGAGCAGAGCAGCGATGCCCGTCCGGCTATTGCAGACACGGTAGATCTGTCAGGATATGATACGGTTTATCTGGGATTTCCTAACTGGTGGGGAGATATGCCGATGATCATCTATACATTTTTGGATGAGTATGATCTTTCAGGAAAGACGATAGCTCCCTTTAATACAAGTGGCGGAAGCGGATTTTCCGGCGCCCTTGATACCATAGCTGAGATGGAACCAGATGCAGCGGTTACAGAGGGACTTTCGCTCAGAAGCGGTGAAGCAGAGGACTGTGCAGATGCCGTTGGCGAATGGCTGGACAGTATCGGCCTGGCTGGATAAAACAGAAATAATAAAAATGAAATGGAGGAAAACAACATGGCAGAAATAAAGGAAATTCCAAAGATTGCTCTTGGAGCATGGGCTTGGGGAAATGACGGTACATTTGGAGGCAATCTTACGCCGGAAACTCTCAGACCGGTATTTGATGCAGCGATGAAAGCGGGATTGAATCTCTGGGATACTGCGTATGCATACGGTATGGGCACTTCTGAAAAAGTACTGGGAGATTTTCTCAGAACAGTGCCAAGAGACAGTTATCTGATCTCTGATAAGTTTACTCCACAGTGTGCAGATCCGACGGCAGAGAATGCTGTGACTGCCCTGTACGAGAAGAGCGCGGAGCTGCTCGGAACAGATTATATGGATTTTTACTGGATTCACAACCCGGTAGACGCTCCGAAATGGGTGACAGAGCTGATCCCCCTTGCAAAAACTGGAAAAATCGGGAAAATCGGACTCTCAAACCATAGTTTGTCAGAGATTAAAGAGGCTGCTGATATCCTTGCAAAAGAGGGGCTGAAGATATCTGCGATCCAGAACCACTACAGTCTTCTGAACCGTTCATCAGAAACATCCAGCATCCTGGATTACTGCAAAGAAAACGGCATTATCTTTTTCTCTTATATGGTACTGGAACAGGGAGCACTGACAGGAAAGTATGATACAGAGCATCCGTTCCCGGCAGATTCCGACAGAGGAAGAACCTACAATCCGATGCTTCCGAGGCTGGAAAAGCTCAATGCAGGGCTGAAAGAGATTGCGGACCGCCACCATGTGGCAGCCGCGCAGATTCCGATAGCATGGGCCGTCGCAAAGGGGACGCTTCCGATTATCGGAGTGACAAAGGTATATCAGGTAGAAGACGCGGCAAAGGCTGCGGCAGTTGAATTGACAGAAGAAGAGATTAAGACGATAGAGAAGCTTGCCGATGATGCACAGCTCAATGTAATCCGTTACTGGGAGAAAGAAATGCAATAACATTTGACCGTAAGTATTATCTGTATTATAGTATATAATACAGATAATACTTTTTAGGTTATGGAGGCGATATTGTGATCATTTCTCTGGATATGAGCAGTAATATACCCATCTATGTACAGCTCCGGAATCAGATTGTCACCGGGATCGGGAAGGGAGAACTTCATGTGGGCGAGACGCTTCCATCGGTCCGCCAGATGGCGTCGGATGCAGGTGTCAATACTATGACTGTAAATAAGACCTATCAGATCTTAAAAGCAGAGGGATTTATTGAGATTGACCGACGAAAAGGAGCGAAGATCCTTCCCGTTCAGGAAACGGAAGATCTGTTCCGGGAAAAATTGGAGGATGAGTTGGAGCTTTTGTCTGCGGAAGCCTGTCTCAAAGGAATGAAAAAAGAGGAATTTCTTACCATCTGCGAGCAGATGTTTGGGCGTATGTGTCTGGCAGAAAGTGAGGGATAGTGATGGAGTGGGTACTGTTTTTTATCTTTTTAAGTACAGATCTTCTGTGTGTACTTCTTTGCCGGTATTCTTTTGGAAAGGCAGATGAATACAAGGAGGGAATGATTTATGGTGTTCATATTCCTGCAGATCAACTCTCCGATTCCGGGGTGCAGAAGATCTGCCGGGAGGGAAAAAGGCAATGGAGACTTTTTCACCGGATCAATCTCCCCTTGAGTCTTCTTTTGTGCCTGCTGTGTCTCTATGATTTTATTGTGTTTATTCTCGTGTGGTCCATATGGCTGATACTGTACCTTGCAGGAGTCTATTATCTGATTCTTGCTCCACACAGAAAAATGTACAGGATGAAAATGGCAAATGGATGGATCCGGGAGACCGGAAGAAAAATCGTACGCATTGATACCGTTGTCTCTGCAGCATCAAAAAAGATGGCCCTATGCTGGCAGTGGCATATCCCGGTCCTGGTCCTGACGGCAGCCAGTGGATATCTGTTATATCTGGCTGGCCATGCCTATGATGTAGTCACAGAGGAAATGATTCCCTTCTGGGCTATGTATGCTTCCAGTATCGGAATCTGCCTTTTATTCCTGCTTTTTCATATAGGGATCCTGCGCCGTCCGAACAAGGTTTACAGTGACCAGACAGAGATCAACCTGGCTGCAAATCGACTGACCAGGCGTTCCTGGAGCGAAAGTCTTCTGTTTGCCGCCATGTTTACCGGTGCATCCTGGATCTATCTGGCGTACTCTTCTTACAAATATGGCCCGATGATGATGGAGGTCCGCTATGGCATTTATACCATACTGATTATTTTGGCTGCGATATCCTTTCTGACTCCGCTGATTATTTCTGCAAAAAAGAGGCATGAAATCCTTTTGACGGATCCCGCCCCTTTATTTATTGATGATGATGAGTATTGGAAATCCGGATGGTACTCCAATCCGGATGATCCTCATATTCTGGTCCAGGATCGGTTTAACAGCATGAATCTTTCATTTAACTTTGCACATACAGGAGTAAAGGTATTTGTCGGTGCTCTGTGTGCCATTACCGTAGCAGTCATTCTGTGGACGATCAGCCTGATATCCGGTTTTGAAAATGCCAGGATCATTTTTACAAAAGAAGGCGATGTTTTTCGCATAGAAGCTGCCGGTTATACCTGTGATTTTACCAGTGACGATATCGTATCCGTTATGCTTGCAGATTCCCTGCCGGATGAGAAATTTATCAGAACCAACGGCGGCAGTACCGATCATTCCCAAATTGGACATTTCCGGGGAAAAGAAACCGGAAAATGTATGATGTTTTTAAAGGGAGATACTACACCGATCCTGAAAATTACGTTAAAAGATATGACGATTTTTGCAAACAGTCCCGAAAAGGAAACGGTGGAATCCTGGTATCAGGAATTGACAAATGAGTCCTGACAAGACGGCAGATCTGTGATAGAATATGGAGTACTGACATGACTATATTTATCATAGATGACGTAAGGAGAATCTGAACACATGAACAGCACAGAACAGAACACACAGGTTACGGACTTTTTACGGGATATCGAAGAAAAACTGAATAAAAAACTGGTGTCCGTCGAGACGGCTCTGGAGGAAGGGCAGAGGGACATTGAGCGGATGCATGATTACTACTGGGAAAATTATACCGAAATGGACCAGTACGGCTATGAAGACTATGACAACCAGCAGGCGTTGCTGGGACAGGTCAATGCCAATCAGGAGCTTCTCCTTTCCAGGCGGCGGATCCGGAAGATGCAGAACTCTCCCTTTTTTGGGCGTGTCGATTTTGTTTATGACGGAGAAGATGAGCCGGAGACCTTTTACATCGGTATTGCAAATTTTGCGGAAAGAGCCGGGATGCGCCCCCTCATCTATGACTGGCGGGCCCCGGTCAGTGAGTTGTTTTATGATTATGATAAAGGACCGGCGTCTTATCTGGCTCCGGCAGGAAAAATGGACGGAGAGATTACGTCCAAATGGCAGTATAAAATCCGGGACGGACGTCTGGTCTATGCCTTTGAGAGTGACACCAAGATCGATGATGAGATCCTGAAAGAGGAACTGGGGACCAATGGGGATGTCAAACTGAAAAATATTGTCAGTACCATTCAGCGGGAACAGAATGCGATCATCCGAAACACCCGTGATAAGATCCTGGCGATCCAGGGGGTAGCCGGAAGCGGAAAGACATCGGTGGCGCTGCACCGGATTGCCTACCTTCTGTATCATGACAGGGGGAATTTAAAATCTTCGGATATTCTGATCCTCTCGCCTAACAGTGTGTTTGCTGATTATATTTCCCATATTCTGCCGGAACTAGGTGAAGAGTCTGTTCAGGAGATGAGTTTTGATCTCTTTACTTACCGGGAATTAAAGGATACGGCTCCAGACTGCGAGGATCGTTATCATCAGCTGGAGCGGACGATGAAGTTTCCTGACCGGGATGCAGAAGAAAGATATCATAAGAAGCATTCCGCTGAAATGGCCGGCCTGATCGAAAGCTTCCTGGCTATCCTGGAAGACAGCCTGATGAACTTCCGGGATGTTGAATACAAAGGCCTGAGGAAAACAGAAAGTGAACTGATCCATCTGTTTTATTTCAAATTTCAGAACATACCGCTCCTTGCCAGGATGGATGCCGTCAGGGAATATGTAACCGATGAATATGAAACTCTGAGGGGAAGAGAGCTTTCTGAAGAAGAAACGGAAGCTGTCTGTCAGAAGTTTTCCGGGCTTTATATGACAACAGACATCTATCAGATTTATAATCAGCTGATGGAGTTCTGTGGTTTCCCCGTGCTTCCGGATGTTCCCTATGAGAGGCGGCTGATTGAATATGAGGATGCGGCTCCTATGTTGTATCTGAAGTACCGTCTTCTTGGGAAAGGCGCCCATAAAAGGATCAAGCATCTGGTCATTGATGAGATGCAGGATTATACTTATATGCAATATCTGATCCTTGCAGAGCTGTTTTCCTGCAGTATGACCATTCTGGGAGACCGTCTTCAGACGATGGACGATGTGCTCCATGATGTGATGCAGTTCCTGCCGAAAATATTCGGGAAAAAGGTTCGTAAGATCTATCTGAATAAAAGCTATCGGAATACCTTCGAGATCAGCCGTTATGCCGCGGCGCTGAGGGAGGAGACTGAAGAGCCGGCACAGTTTTTGATGCGGCATGGCAGGGAAGTAGAAGAAGCATCCTTTGAAAATATTGATCTGCTTCTGGATCAGATTCAAAAAAGGCTGTGTATTCAGGGTGAGGACAGTTTTGAGACAGCGGCGGTCCTGACTATGACAGAAGACGAGGCTCATGATATCTGGCAGCTTTTGAAAAACCGGGACACGAAAGTCTCTTATATCGACCGGGACAGCACCTCTTTCAGCCCTGGACTTACTGTGACCACCTTTTACCTTGCCAAAGGCCTGGAGTTTGACCAGGTGTTTACCGTTTACCGGGAAAATGGAAATCCTCTGCTTTCCCAGGCCAGGTACATCTGCGCGACACGGGCACTTCACGAGCTTTATATGTATCGGATAGAAGAGTCAATAAACATATGAGAAAAAGGAGAGATGATTATGCAGAAAGTGATTTTAGGAAAAACCGGGATTGAAGTCAGCAAAAACAGTTTCGGCGCTCTTCCGATCCAGCGGATCAGCAAAAAAGACGCCGTTTATCTGCTGCAGAAAGCTTTTTATAACGGGATCAATTATTTTGATACGGCAAGAGCTTATTCTGACAGTGAAGAGAAGATTGGAGCGGCATTCTCTTATATCAGGGAAAAACTGATCATCAGCACTAAAACAGCGGCACAGACCGGAGAAGAACTGAAAAAGGATCTGGAAGAAAGTCTTCGCATGCTGAAGACGGATTATATTGATATTTATCAGTTCCACAACCCTGCATTCTGCCCGAAGCCAGGTGACGGATCCGGCCTTTATGAGGCGGCCTGCGAGGCAAAAAAAGAAGGAAAGATCCGGCATATCGGCATTACCAATCATCGGATTGCCGTGGCAAAAGAAGCCATTGAATCCGGCCTTTATGAGACGATGCAGTTTCCATTTTCTTATATCTCTGCAGATGCGGATCTGGAAATTGTAGAACTTTCCCGTAAGGCAGACATGGGCTTTATTGCCATGAAGGCTCTGGCAGGGGGACTGATTCATAATTCTGCCTGTGCCTACGCCTATATGGCTCAGCCTCAGTTTAACCACGTAGTACCGATCTGGGGGATTCAGAAGGAAAGTGAACTGGATGAATTCCTGTCTTATCAGGCCTGTCCGCCTATGCTGACGGAAGAACTGCAGAAAGAGATCGAAAAAGACCGGAAAGAATTGTCTGGAGACTTCTGCCGGGGCTGTGGCTACTGTATGCCTTGCCCGGCAGGGATTGAGATTAATAACTGTGCGCGTATGAGCCTGATGCTTCGTCGTGCGCCCCAAGAAGGATGGCTTTCCGAAGAATGGCAGGCGAAGATGAAAAAGATTGAAGACTGCCTGCACTGCGGACACTGTAAGAGCAAATGTCCTTACGGCCTTGATACACCGGAGCTGCTGCGGAAAAATTATGAAGATTATAAAACATTCTTTTAAACGGGGAAATTCATGTTTGGATACGTAACAATATTAGAGCCAGAGTTAAAAGTAAAAGATTTTCGGAGATACAAATCTTTTTACTGCGGGCTGTGCAGGGAACTTAAGGAACGTTATGGACATCTGGGGCAGATGACTCTGACTTACGACATGACCTTTGCCATCCTACTGCTGACCTCTCTTTACGAAAACGAGATAACAGGCGAAAAGATCCGCTGTAAGGTACACCCTGTAAAAAGGCAGGAGATCTTAAGAAGTGCCGCCACGGAATACGGCGCAGACATGAATATGATCCTGGCTTATTATCATCTGAAAGATGACTGGACAGACGAGAAGAAGGTATCAGGATTCTTAGGGACCTGCGCTCTCCGGCGCCGTGTAAAAAGAATCATCCGGAAATATCCCAGGCAATGCCGCGTGATTCAAAGGGAATTAAAGGCGCTGGAAGGATACGAAGCTGAAAATTCGCAGGAGATAGATCTGCCCGCCGGGTGTTTCGGACGTCTGATGGCCGAACTTATGGTCTGGAAAAGAGATCAGTGGGAAGAAACACTTCGGTCGCTTGGATTCTTCCTGGGGAAATTTATTTATATCATGGACGCTTATGATGATCTGGAAAAGGATCTGAAAGAAGGAAACTACAATCCGCTGAAAAACTTATATAAGGAACCAGATTACCATAAACGCTGCCGTGACATGCTTTGCATGATGATCGCGGAGTGCTGCGCCGGATTTGAGAAACTTCCATGCATTCAGGATATAGACATTTTGCGAAATATATTATATGATGGTGTCTGGAATCAATTCCGCAAGATTGAACAAGAACGAAAAGAAAAAGAAAAGTGAGGATGAATCAACATGAGCAGTAATCCATATGATATATTAGGTGTTTCTCCTAATGCATCGGATGATGAGATAAAAAAAGCCTATCGGGAGCTTTCCAGAAAATACCATCCCGACGCCAATGCAGGCAATCCTCTGGCGGATCTGGCAGAAGAGAAGTTTAAAGAAGTTCAGGAAGCCTATGACGAGATTATGAAAGAGCGGCAGAATGGCGGAGGATATCAATATGGATATAGAGAATCTTCCGGCGGATCGCAGAATGTGGAAATGCAGGCGGTATATAACTATATTAATAACCGCAGATTTCAGGAAGCGGTCAATCTCCTGAACCGTATGCCGAATCGTACGGCAGAATGGTATTACTTAAGCGGCGCTGCCAATGCAGGTCTTGGCAATAATATCATCGCCAGAGACCATGCAGCTCAGGCAGTTAACATGGAGCCAAACAACCCTCAGTACTGCCAGCTTCTCAACCAGCTTAGCTGGAACAGCCGCAGATATCAGAATAATCCTTATGGAGGGGGATACGGAACCGGGGGATCTTACTGTGGAACCGGAAACTTCTGCTGTGACCTGTGGTGTGCGGATACTTTGTGCGAATGTATGGGAGGAGATCTTTGTTCATGCATGTAAGGGCAAAACTCATGGCCCTGGGCGGGCTGCTGCTTGCCATGACAGTCGTTTTTATGATGCTGGGCGGCATCATCGAATCCAACACCTTGTTTTTGCTGGCTGCAGCCTCCTACTTTGTGGGCATTATGATACGGGAAGCCGGTTTCCGGATGGGAGCTGCCTTTTACCTGGCATCTGTCCTTCTTGGGATTCTGGTGGTTCCCAATAAATTCTATGTGGCTTCTTATGCGGCTATGGGATTTTATATCCTGGCCATCGAGTTTATCTGGCTGCGGATGGGAAAAGCTTCAGAAAGATATCAGAAAAAAGGGCTGTTCTGGCTATGGAAATATGTGGTCTTTAACCTGATTTATCTCCCTGTGCTGTTTGGTTTTCAGGAGCTGCTATTTTCCAGAACCTTGTCTGTGCCGTTCCTGATCGGCGCTGTGGCAGCCGGAGAGATCGGGCTGTTTGTCTATGACAAGGCATATGAGTATGTGCAGAGGGTTCTCTGGAGCAGGATGAGAGGCAGATTTTTTTAATGCAAAGAAGATAAAACAATAGCGGGGTTCCTATTCCAGGAGCCCCGCTATTGTTGTCGCCACATCTTCGCTGGCGATAATCGATATGTTATTCATGATGATCAGATCCTGAACCTTATGTTCTTTAACGAAATCCATGACATTGTTCTGGGTATAGCGGAAGTCAATGACGTATACCGTCTGATAATGGTCTACCAGGAAGGGAACAAAACAGTTTCCGTAGGATTCCTTCACCACCACACAGGAAGAACCGTCATCCAGATCCGGGTTTTCGATCACTGCCAGCGGCTTGTCGCCGCCGATAAAGCAGGAGTAGCCGGAGTTTTCATTCCATGTGCTGACATCTTCAATGACATGCCAGTCAACCTCTGTTCCATCAGTATCCGTATAAGTCATGTCATTGGTAGCCATCGGTATGTATGCATCCACAGAATCCGGATTGGCTGCCATATCAGCGTTCTGCAGTTTCTGATAAAAGGTTCCGAGAAACGGAGAGAAGGTCATCTTTTCGAAATCGGAAAGTTTATTAGGTTCCAGTCCCTTCTCTTCACAGAAATTCTGGTAAACGTAATATGCTGCCAGTGCGGTCCAGTGATGGTCAGAACGGAAATACAGATATTCATCGTTATGTTTCCGGAGTGTATTGATGGTATCGATGGTCTTAACACTGTCAGAAAGACTGTAATAATAATCAATTGCCTGTGTCTGATCAGCACCGCCCAGGTCTTCAAGCTCTTGTTCCGACAACATCGCGCCGGAATTATTGGGAACAAGGATAGAATAGACATCTGTTTCTCCCTTCAGTTCCTTAGCCGCCTTGCTCAAAGCTGTAGTATAGATGTCTGCAGCGTTCTGGTCATAATAGTAGATTGTATAGGCAGCTCCGTCTTTGACGTACAGACTGTCCTGAATCTGGTTCTGGATTTCGGCCTCCATGGCCCGGCTGTCAGGAGCGGAGATCTCTTTTACTTCCTGTTTTTCTTCCTTTTTTGATGCTTTTTTCGCATCGGCATCCGGGATATCATCGCTTTGTTTCTGATTGCCGACCATCATCGTAGAGGTCTTTACCCCGTAAGCGCTCTCTAGTTTATGGTCTGCGGCGATCAGCTGATCACGCATTGGGTAAGTATCTGAATACCAGAGTGACAGATCTGAAAAAAATTCACCGTTCCATAAAGAGGAGAGAGTAGGCTTTGGAAATTCTGTAAGGGTACGCTTTTCCACCTCTGATGTATCCGGACGTACAAAGAATATCAGCCCCAGAAGCCCTCCCAGAACCATAATGACCGCGAAGATGCGGACGCTGAGAGCACGGAATATATAAATCAGCCTTTTCTGTTTCTTTGTGACTCTTTGACTTTTCATCGTTCAAACACCTCTTAAAACTGAAAATACAAAAACGGGTTATAGCTGTTTCCGATCAATGCCAGCACTGACAGGATCAGAAGCAGTGGAGGTACGATCATTTCAGTGACGTTAAATATGGTAAAGGATACCGGGTTGCGAGTCCCAAACCGGATCAATATCTGGCGGATCGTTTTTCCAAGCGGTGTACATGCAATCGATGCAAAGATCAGCAGATAGATATTGCTCAGAAACATAGTGGCAACATCCATACCTGTAAAACCAGATGTACCGATTCCAAATAAGCCGATCAACACGCTTCCCAGTTCGCCCAGGTTTTCAAATTTAAAGATGACCCATCCAAAGAAAACAACCAGCAGTGTATATACATGCTTCAAAGGTCCGGGGATCTTATCACCGATCACGAAACGTTCCAGCAGAAGGAACGCCAGATAGTAAATTCCCCAGAAAATGTAATTCCAGCTGGCTCCATGCCACATACCAGTCAGAAACCATACCACTGCCATATTGCGGACGATCTTCTTTTTTGAACACCGGCTTCCGCCCAGAGGAATATAAATATAATCCCTGAAAAACGTACTCAGAGAAATGTGCCACCTGCGCCAGAAGTCCTGGACAGATTTCGCTATATACGGGTAATTAAAGTTTTCCAGATAATGGAAGCCCACCATCCGGCCCATACCGATAGCCATATCAGAATATGCGGAAAAGTCCAGATAAATCTGCAGCATATAGGCAAACATTCCAAGCCACAGTCCCAGGGTAGACTGTGCAGCCAGGGCGTCGCTTCCGGGCATGATCAGTGAATCGGCGATCTCAGCACAGGAGTTCGCCAGAATAGACTTTTTCGCCAGGCCGATACAGAATCTGCGCACACCCATGTAGATATCCGTCTGACTGACCTTCCTGTGATCGATCTCATCTGCCACTGTCTCATAACGCACGATAGGGCCGGCGATACACTGATGAAACAGACTGGAATACAGCAGCAGTTTCCAGAATACCGGCTGTGCATGAACCTCTCCGCGGTATACATCTACCACATAGGAGATGAGCTGGAAGGTATAAAATGAGATTCCGATAGGAAGAACGATGTTTGGGATCGCTTTAGGCACACCAAACAATGCCTGAAAATTTTCCAGGAAAAATACAGCATATTTAAAATACGCAAGAAGCCCCAGAAGAACGACACATTCTCCCAGCATGTATAATTTTCTTTTTTGCTTATTCCTTGAATGCTGGATCTTCAGCGCAAAAAACCAGCTGGCAAAAGTTTCTCACACCAGCAGGATCAGATATTTTGGACCGCCCCAGGCATAAAAAATCAGTGAAAAAATGAGCAGTACCTTATTTTTATATTTGTCGTCTACCAGTAAATAAATCGTCAGATTTAAAACAAGAAATACGAACAGAAATATCAGACTTGAAAATACCATAACTTTACCCCCTGTGGACTGCAGGAAACATAAAAATCAACATTGTTCTGCAAATCCCGACATTATCAGTATAATGTCAAGCATAAAGAAACACAAGAAAAAAATAACAGACAGACATATTTTTTCTTCTATCTAGCATACATTAAAATAAATTTTCGAAACATGGCGCTTTCTATGAAAAAAGAAAAGCATTCTCTTCGGAACAAAATTACGGAATGGTCAGAAGTCCCAAAAGACGTGGCTATGGGGATGCCTGTTCTTACTGTAACAGGTCAGACAGAACTGTATCTTGAGAATTACCGGGGAATCGCCGAGTATACAGATACTTTCGTACATGTCAGGACAAAGACCGGACAGATTAAGGTAAACGGGCGGGGACTTAAGATTGAATATTATACCGGAGATGAAATGAAAGTATCGGGAGAGATATGCACAATCGAGTATCAGAAAAAGTAGAGGGAGGAAGAAGATGTGCTTGAACGGCTGGTACGGTATATAAGGGGCTATCTGATGATCCATGTGACAGGATCTTTTGCAGAACGTTTCCTGAATGGATGCAGCCATCATAAGATCCGTCTGTGGAATCTTAAGCCGGTTCCCGGCGGATATGAGATGAATATTACCATTTCAGGTTTCCGCAAATTAAAACCGATCATCAGGAAGACAGGGATCAAAGTCGTCATTATCAAACGTTCCGGTCTTCCTTTTTTATTATTCAGATACCGGAAAAGGCGGCTGTTTCTTTCCGGGATATTTCTTTGCATTCTGCTGGTTCTTCTATTGTCCAGACATGTCTGGAGTATCGAATTTGTCGGGAATCAGACCTATACGGACGATACATTGCTGAAATTTCTTTCTGCCATCGATGTCAGCAGCGGAATGCCAAAATCCAGGGTGGACTGTGCAAAGATCGCCGCAGATATCCGGAAGGAATATCAGGATATTGTATGGGTGTCAGCCTCAGTGGAAGGAACAAAGCTGAAGATCCGGCTGAAGGAAAATGAGGATTATTATAAGGAAGAAACAAAAACCGAGGATCCGCCGACCGATATCGTTGCCGATCTGGATGGAACGATTACACAGATCGTTCCAAGAGAAGGAGTTGTTCTGGCAGAAGAAGGAATGGAAGTGAGGAAAGGTGACATTCTGGTGTCGGGGCAGGTGCCGGTACTGAATGATCAAAAGGAGGTCGTTGATTATCAGTACCGTAATGCTGATGCAAAGATCACGGCAGAGACCGAGCTGAACTACCAGGATGAGATCGATCTTTTTTATGAGAAAAAGGATTATGACATGGTGAAAAAGACGGAATCGTTTTTTCAGATTGGCCCTTGGAGACTGACTGTCGGCAGCATAAAAAATTCTTATGAACACTGGACAATGGAAGGAAAGGAGACAGAACTTTCTGACAAGATCCATATCAATCTGCCTGTTTCCTATGGATACCGGATCGCCAGACCTTATCATGCCTCAAAGAAAAGATACAGTAACGAGAAGCTTCAGGAGATATTAAGCGCCAGATTTTGGCGGTATAAAAAGGATTTGGAGAAAAAAGGGGTAGAAATTATTGAGAATGATGTTAAAATATACACAGAGTCTGACAAAGCCGCCGCAGGCGGCAGACTTAAAATCCTCACCCCTGTCGGAATCACGCAGGCATCTGTTCCTCTGGAGGTTCCAGCACAGGAGGAAGAAAAACAGGCAGGAGATTAGTGAATGGGACTGACAGAAGTAATGATAGAAATACCTGCCGAACACGAACGCAATGTGTTTGGGCAGTTCGATGCGTATGCAAAAAAGATTGAGCGTACGTTTCACGTTACGTTGATCGCCCGGGGAGAAAATGTCAAGATTATGGGCGAGGCAGCTCTCGTGGAGAAGGCGAGAAAGGTACTGTCGCAGCTGGTAGAATTATCCAGGCGCGGCAATACGATCCAGGAGCAGAATGTGGACTATACCATCTCTCTTACGATGGATGACAGCGAGACCAGTGTACTGGAGATTGACAAAGATATTATCTGCCATACGCTTCAGGGAAAGCCGATCAAGCCAAAGACGATCAACCAGAAAAAATATGTAGATGCGATCCGCCGCCAGATGATTGTCTTTGGTCTGGGACCGGCAGGTACAGGTAAAACTTACCTTGCTATGGCTATGGCGATCACCGCTTTTAAAAATAATGAAGTGGGTCGGATCATTCTGACTCGTCCGGCCATTGAAGCAGGAGAGAAGCTTGGCTTTCTTCCAGGCGATCTGCAGAGTAAGATTGATCCGTATCTCCGCCCCCTGTACGATGCGCTGTACCAGATCATGGGGGCAGAAAGCTTCCTGAAAAATTCAGAAAAAGGACTGATCGAGGTTGCGCCTCTTGCCTACATGCGGGGAAGGACACTGGATAATGCCTTTATCATTCTGGATGAAGCACAGAATACGACGCCGGCGCAGATGAAGATGTTCCTCACCCGGATCGGATTTGGATCAAAGGTGGTGATCACCGGGGATGCAACCCAGAAGGACCTGCCTTCCGGACAGACTTCCGGACTGGATGTGGCAGTTTCAGTGGTGAAGAATATTGAGGATATTACAATCTGTAATCTGACCAGCAAAGACGTAGTGCGCCATCCTCTGGTGCAGAAAATCGTTAAAGCCTACGAAGAATATGAGAATCGCGGACGTAAAAAGACAAAAGAAAAAAGGAGACGTTCATGACACTTTACTTTGAAGAAGAGGGAACACAAAAGCTGCCGCTGAATTGCGAAGAAGCGGCGAGACTTGCAGTCGAGACGGCCTTGGACGTGCTCGGCTGTCCTTATGAAGCACAGATAAACCTTCTGTTGACGACAAATGAACAGATACATCAGATGAATCTGGAATTTCGAAATGTGGACCGTCCCACAGATGTTCTGTCTTTCCCGATGATCGAGTTTGAAACCCCAGGTGATTTTGACGGTCTGGAGGAAAGGGAAGACTGTTTTGACCCGGAGACCGGAGAACTGACTCTTGGAGACATCGTGATCTCCAAAGAGAAGGTTCTGGAGCAGGCGGAGGCTTATGGGCATTCCGTTTTGCGAGAATATGCTTTTTTAATTGTTCATTCTGTGTTACACTTAACAGGATATGATCACATGGAAGCCAAGGAGCGTGCCATGATGGAGGCACGTCAGAGACAGATCATGGAGAAGGCTGAGATTTTACGATAAGAGAACAGATAGTTGGAGTGATATATGACTGGACAGCGAAAACAAAAAGAAAAAAATTTCATGGTACAAGGATCCATACTGGCAATCGCGGGCGTCATTACGAAAATCATCGGCGCGGTTTACCGCATTCCTTTGATGAACATTGTCGGAGATGAAGGTATGGGGTATTATAATGTGGCGTTTTCAATCTACACAGTGGCGCTGACTCTTACCTCATACAGTCTGCCGCTGGCAGTTTCAAAGCTGGTATCCGCAAGGATTGCCGTCGGACAATACCGGAATGCATATAAAGTATTTAAAGGGGCATTTACCTTTGCACTGTTATCCGGTGGGTTAGTGGCCCTCATCATTTTTTTCGGAGCAGAATTTATCGCATCGAATATCATGTCCATGGATATGAGCGTCTACGCACTCAGGATTCTGGCGCCCTGTATCCTGGTCGTAGCTCTTCTGGGAGTTTTAAGAGGATTTTTTCAGGGAAATGGATCGATGGTTCCCACTGCCGTTTCCCAGATTCTGGAGCAGATCGTCAATGCGGTCGCTTCAGTGGCAGGCGCTTACATTCTGCTGCAGGTGGGCCTGAACCTGTCAGAAACCAGAGGAAACGATTCCTTCGGCCCGGCATATGCGGCTGCCGGAGGCACGGTCGGAACCATTGCGGGGGCATTTTTTGCCCTGTTGTTTATTGCGCTTCTGGCCTCTGCGTATATGAAGGTATTCAAGCGGAAAATGCGCAGAGATCACAGCCGGAAAAAGGAAAATTATCATCGGATCTATAAGGTGCTGTTTGTCACCATCGCACCTGTTATCCTAAGTGCCACGGTATCAAATATCAGCGACTTTGTGGACAATGCACTGTTTAATAATATCATGGCGGCCCAGGGATATGGGAAAACAGAATATGCAAGTCTTCTTGGTATCCTGGGCGGGCAGTATACTACCATGATCAATGTGCCTCTGTCCGTAGCTACGGCTCTTGGCGCATCTCTGATTCCGAGTCTGGTCGCAACTGTTCAGACCGGAAGCCGCAAGCAGATTCATCAGAAGATCACCTCTGTGATCCGGTTTAATATGTGTATTGCCATTCCCTGTGCCATGGGATTTCTGGTGCTGGCAAAGCCGATACTAGATCTGTTATTCTTCACACAGGATAACAACACCGCAGCGAGAATGCTCCAGCTTGGCGCCATATCGGTTGTATTTTTCTGCCTTTCTACCGTCACAACTTCTGTTCTGCAGGGACTGGACGATATGATCACGCCTGTGAAAAACTCCGCGATCGCCCTGGTGATCCATGTGGTATCCCTGTTGCTGATGATGATTGTTTTTGAATGGAATATCTATGCGGTCGTTTTAAGCAAGATTGTTTTTGCGGGCGCTCTTTGTATTCTTAATGCACACGCGCTCAGAGAGAGGATCAATTACGTACAGGAACAGAGGCTGACCTTTATCATTCCGGCTGCCGCTTCGGCGGTCATGGGGATTGTCACCATTGTGCTGCATCTTCTGATCGAGCTTTTTATCGGTGAATATGCTGCCACCATCATCGTACTGCCGGTGGCTGTTGTCGTGTATGCGGCAGCGCTGGTCCTGTTTGGAGGAGTATCAGAAGAAGAAGTGCTGGATATGCCAAAAGGCGCTACGCTGGTATCCATATGCAGGAAACTACATTTGTTCAGAGGAGAATATAACTGATTATGAAACCAATGAAAAAAATTGCGCTGCTCCACGATCTGTGCGGCGTTGGAAAGGCAGCGCTGACCAATATGATGCCGGTCTTAAGTGTTATGGAAATCGAAGTATGTCCGATTCCCACCATGCTTTTATCTACCCATACCGGCGGATATGGAAAACCGGCTTCCATTAAGATTCCCGGCTCCTATATCCGGGAATGCGCAGACCATTTCAGAAGCCAGCATGTAGAATTTGACGCTATTTTTGTCGGCTATCTTGGACATACAGACACCATTGACGCTGTGATCTATTTTCTGGAACAATTTCCGGGGACCAGGGTGATCATGGATCCCATCATGGGTGATCACGGCGCCTATTATCAGAATTTTGACGAATCTTACGGAATTGCACTTCGGCGGCTGCTTCCTTATGCGGACATCATCCTTCCCAATCTGACGGAATGTTTCCTGCTGACCGGGCATCCCTATCAGATTACGGGGGATCACCGGAGTGTGCTGGGGCTCTGCAAAGAACTTCAGTCTTATGGTGCAAAAGACATTGTGATCACCAGTGTCCCGAAAGATGACTGTAAAAAGGGAATCGTTCTGTATGAAGACCGTGCTTTCTTATATCTTGGCAACGGCGAAATGCTGGGAGAATACCATGGGACGGGGGATGCCTTTGACGGGATGTTCCTGGCCAGACTGATGCAGGGATATTCTCTCCTGGAAAGTGTGCAGTCCGCCCATGCGTTTGTGTGTGCCTGCATTCGGGAAAGTGAAAAATATGTATATCCGGAAAGAGAAGGGCTGCTGATCGAGAAAACATTGCATAAACTTGTATAAATCCGCCTGTTTCTGACCAATACTGTACTAAAAAAGGAGTAATCTGTATGAAAAACAAGTACGGTATCGGTTTTTTTGCGGCAGCGATCATTCTGATCATGGTACTGACCGGGGCTTACCAGCTGACTTACCACAAAGCAAAAGAGCGGGCTGCTCTGGAACTGGAAGAAACAAAGGAGGAAGAGACTGCTCCTCGTGCCCGGTCCTCTGATGAAGCAGTCACGGCGGAAGGAGAGGCATTAAAGGAGGATGCCTACTACCTGATGGAGGTCAATGGATATATTGTGGTCTATCTCAGTGACAAGAAAACTCCTTACGAATATACGGACATTCCTTATGACGAACTTCCGGCTCTTTTAAGGGAGGAGATCCGTAATGGAAAATATATCGAAAGTACAGAGGAACTGTATGGTTTTCTGGAAAATTATTCCAGTTGACATTGATAAAAAGAGATGAGGATAATATCATGGATAAACAAAAGATTGCAAGAATTAATGAATTGTATCATAAATCAAAAGCAGAAGGGCTGACTGCGGCTGAGAGAAAAGAGCAGCAGATCCTGAGACGGGAATATGTTGACGCTTTTAAGCAGAATCTCCGCAGTCAGCTGAATAATATTTCTATCCAGGAGGCTGACGGAAGTATCACCGATCTGGGAGAAAAATTCGGAAACCGGAAGGGAGATTAGTATGCTGACAGGACTGCCGAAAGACCCGGTTCTGCTGCTTAGTGTCGTCAATACTAAGATCCGGGATTATTATCATACGCTGGATGCACTATGTGACGACATGCATGCAGACAAAGAAGAAATCATGAAAACATTGAAAGGAATTGGTTATGAATACGATGAATCTGGACATCAATTTGTCTGATGAACTGCCGGAAGATGAGACCAGCCGCCAGTATTATTACATAGAGAAAGCCAGAATGTATATACAGGAATTATCGCAGGAGCTTGGAAGGCCGCTTACCTTCTGTGTCACGACCTTTGGCTGCCAGATGAATGCAAGGGATTCCGAAAAGCTAAGAGGAATCCTAAGAGAGATTGGATATCTGGAGACAGCAGAGGAACAGGCGGATTTTGTGATCTACAATACCTGTACCGTACGCGAAAATGCAAACACCCGGGTATATGGACGCCTTGGTCAGCTAAAACCCCGAAAAAAGAAGAGTCCCCATATGATGATCGGTCTGTGCGGCTGTATGATGCAGGAACCGGAGGTCATTGAAAAGCTGAGGAAAAGCTACCATTTTGTAGATATTATCTTTGGCACACACAATATTTTTAAATTTGCAGAACTGATCGTCCGCAGATTTGCAACCGGGAAACCTGTGATCGATATCTGGGACGGAACGGATCAGATCGTCGAAAATCTTCCGAATCAGCGGAAATATTCCTTCAAATCCGGCGTCAATATTATGTTCGGATGCAATAATTTCTGCAGCTATTGTATCGTACCCTATGTACGGGGAAGAGAGCGAAGCAGAGAACCGCAGGCCATACTGGACGAGATACAGAGACTGGCGGATGACGGTGTGGTTGAAGTGATGCTGCTTGGCCAGAATGTCAATTCCTATGGGAAAACCTTAGAAGAACCGGTTTCCTTTGCACAGCTTCTTACCGAAATCGAGAAGATTGATGGAATCAAAAGAATCCGTTTTATGACCTCTCATCCCAAAGATCTGTCTGATGAACTGATCGAAGTTATGGGAAACTCTAAGAAGATCTGCAGACATCTGCATCTTCCGGTTCAGTCCGGGAGCAGCCGGATCCTTGAGAAAATGAACCGCCATTACACGAAGGAACAATATCTTGAACTGACGGAAAAAATCCGGAAAGCTGTTCCTGGTATCTCGCTGACGACGGACATCATTGTCGGCTTCCCGGGAGAGACAGAAGAGGACTTTCAGGAGACACTGGATATTGTCAGAAAAGTCCGGTATGACAGTGCATTTACCTTTATATATTCCAAACGGACTGGTACGCCGGCCGCAAAAATGGAAAAACAGGTTCCTGAAGATGTGGTGAAAGACCGTTTTCAGCGCCTTTTAAAAGAAGTGCAGGAGATTGCCGCCGAAGTCTGTGCTGTCCATGAAGGCACCACACAGGAAGTCTTGGTAGAGTCTTTAAGCGAACATGATCCATCCATGGTTACCGGAAGACTGAGCAACAATCTTCTGGTACATTTTCCGGGCGATGTATCAATGATCGGAAAGCTTTTACCGGTTTACCTGGAGGAATGCAAAGGTTTTTATTATCTGGGGAAGTATCTGCCATCTATAATTTGAGAAAAAACGCTCACACTATGAATGTATAACAGATAGTGAGGGCGTTTTTCATGAAGAGAATCAGTGAATATCTTTTTTTATGGGCTCTGGGCGGATGCCTGTATTACAGCTTTGAGCTGTTGTTCCGGGGATTTTCCCACTGGTCCATGTTTGTACTGGGAGGTTTAAGCCTTCTGTTCTGCACGGTGCAGGGACAGATGATCGGCTGGGAGGATCCGATGTGGATCCAGATCCTCAGATGTACCGTTTTCGTTGTGTCTTTGGAATTTATTACAGGGATTATCGCAAATAAATGGTTCGGACTGTATATCTGGGATTACAGTGATCAGCCTTTTCAGTTGTTTGGACAGATCTGCCTCCCTTTTGCCATCATCTTTTCAGGATTATGTGCCTGTGGAATATTACTGGGAGGATATCTGGCTTTCTGGCTGTATGGCGAGGCAAGGCCGGATCTGCATTTTCTGTAGATGGCACATGCTGTCAAATGAGAAATTATCTCTTTCTTATTTTCGGCAGAAATGCTATAATATACTGTAAAATTCATACAGAAGAGGAGAATAACTGTGGCAGAATTAACACCGATGATGCAGCAATATATGGAAACAAAAAAAGAGTATCCAGACTGCATCTTATTCTATAGATTGGGCGACTTCTATGAGATGTTTTTTGACGACGCCCTGACTGCTTCCAAAGAGCTGGAAATTACCCTGACAGGAAAAAACTGTGGGCTTGAGGAAAGGGCTCCTATGTGTGGAGTTCCCTATCATGCTGTCGACAGCTATCTGAACCGTCTGGTCTCCAAAGGATATAAAGTGGCAATCTGTGAGCAGATGGAAGATCCTGCTACAGCAAAAGGACTGGTCCGGCGGGATGTGGTACGTATTGTCACTCCGGGAACGAACCTGGATACCCAGGCCATAGATGAGACAAAGAATCAGTATATCATGTGTATCGTCTATATTGCAGACCGGTATGGACTGTCGGTAGCAGATGTGACCACCGGTGATTATTTCGTCAGTGAGATCGAAGACAGTGAAAAATTATTTGATGAAATCTATCGATATATGCCCTCAGAGCTGATTTGCAATGAGGCTTTTTATATGAGCGGAATGGATCTGGACCTTTTGAAGGACAAACTGGGGATCACGATCTATACCCTGGATGCATGGTATTTTGATGATGACATCTGCGCACAGACTCTGAAGGATCATTTTCATGTAAGTGCTCTGGAGGGCCTGGGGCTTGCAGACTACGACTGTGGTATGATTGCTGCGGGTGCCCTTCTTAAGTATCTGCTGGAGACGCAGAAGCAGGATCTGTCCCATATCACGGGGCTTTCCGTGTATGCAAGCGGTAAATATATGCTGCTGGACAGTTCTACACGCAGGAATCTGGAGCTTTGTGAAACTCTCCGCGAAAAACAGAAGAGGGGATCACTTCTCTGGGTGCTGGACAAGACGAAGACGGCTATGGGAGCCAGAACTCTCAGAAAATATATTGAACAGCCGCTGATCATCCGCAGGGAGATTGAAAAGAGGCTGGATGCAGTCGGAGAATTAAAGGATCAGGCTATTTCCCGGGAAGAGATCCGGGAATACCTGTCTTCTGTGTATGACCTGGAGCGGCTGATGTGCAAGATTACTTACCAGTCAGCCAACCCCAGAGATTTGATCGCATTTGAGAGATCCTTATCCATGCTGCCTCATATCAAATGTCTTCTGCAGGACATGAAATCAGAGCTTTTGCAGGAGCTCTGCCAGGACTTAGATCCACTGGAGGATCTGTGTACTTTGATACACAGTGCCATCAAAGAGGATCCGCCTGTTGCCATGAAGGAGGGCGGCATCATCAATGACGGCTACAATGAGGAAGTAGACCGGCTCCGGGAAGCAAAATCAAACGGAAAAGAATGGCTTGCAAGGCTGGAAGAGCAGGAGCGGGAAAAGACGGGCATTAAAAACTTAAGGATCCGTTATAATAAAGTGTTCGGCTATTATCTGGAAGTCACCAATTCCTTTAAGAATCTTGTGCCGGAATATTATACCAGGAAACAGACGCTGGCCAATGCCGAGCGCTACATCATCCCAGAGCTGAAAGAGCTGGAAGATACGATCCTGGGCGCTGAGGACAAGCTCTATGCACTGGAATATCAGCTGTACTGTGAGGTAAGGGACGCCATTGCATCAGAGGTCCTGCGGATCCAGAAGACGGCCAAGGCTGTTGCCGGGGTCGACACCTTTGCCTCTCTGGCGCTGGTGGCGGAACGGAATCGGTATGTCAGACCGAAGATCAATGAAAAGGGCCTGATCGATATCAAAGATGGCCGCCATCCTGTAGTAGAGAAAATGATCCCGCAGGATATGTTTATTGCAAACGACACTTATCTGGATGACAAGAAGCATCGGATTTCTGTCATCACCGGCCCGAACATGGCAGGGAAATCTACATACATGAGACAGAGCGCCCTGATCGTTCTGATGGCGCAGATCGGATCCTTTGTCCCGGCGTCGTCTGCCAATATCGGACTGGTTGACCGGATTTTCACCAGAGTCGGAGCATCTGATGATCTGGCGAGCGGACAGAGTACGTTTATGGTTGAGATGACAGAGGTGGCTAACATCCTGAGAAACGCTACCAGTAAGAGCCTTCTGATTCTGGACGAGATCGGACGCGGAACCAGTACCTTTGATGGCCTGAGCATTGCCTGGGCGGTAATCGAACATATCAGCAACAGTAAGCTTCTTGGTGCCAAGACCCTGTTCGCGACACATTATCATGAATTGACGGAGCTGGAAGGAAAGATTGATAATGTCAACAACTACTGTATCGCCGTCAAGGAAAAAGGCGATGACATTATTTTCCTGCGAAAGATCGTAAAAGGCGGCGCGGACAAGAGCTATGGGATCCAGGTGGCCAGGCTGGCCGGAGTCCCGGAGTCCGTGACAAACCGGGCAAAGGAGATCGTGGAAGAGCTGATACAGGCAGATATCACCACCCGGATCAAGGATATCGCTGCCCAGGGTGTGGAACGGCCCAGGGCCAGAGCCAAACACTATGACGAAGTAGATCTGGCTCAGATGTCCCTTTTTGACACCGTAAAGGATGACGATGTGATCGAAGAGATTGAAAATCTGGATCTGGCTAATTTAACTCCGATTGATGCACTGAACACGTTATATCAGCTTCAGAATAAATTAAAAAACAGGTGGTAATCTATGAGTAAAATACAGATATTAGATCCTGTCACCATAGACAAGATCGCAGCCGGAGAAGTAGTGGAGCGGCCTGCTTCTATTGTAAAGGAGCTGACAGAAAACGCCATAGATGCAGGGGCCAGTGCCGTCACTGTAGAGATTGAGGAAGGCGGGATTTCCTATATCCGCATTGCGGATAATGGCTGTGGGATTGCGAAAGAAGAAGTTCCGGCCGCTTTTCTTCGCCATTCTACCAGCAAGATCCGTTCTGTGGACGACCTGCTCCATATCCATTCTCTCGGTTTCCGCGGCGAGGCGCTGTCCAGTATCGCGGCGGTCTCCCAGGTGGAGATGATCACGAAAACGCCGGAACAGACCTTTGGAACGCGTTACCGGATTGAAGGCGGCAAGGAAGAAGGATTAGAAGAGACGGGGGCCAAAGACGGCACCACCTTTATTATCCGCCAGCTTTTTTATAACACACCGGCCAGACGGAAGTTTTTAAAAACTCCGATGACGGAGGCAAGCCACGTCAGTGACTTGATGACCCATATGGCATTGTCCCATCCGGAGATTTCCTTTCAGTTTATCAATAACCGCCAGTCCCGGATCCACACTTCCGGGAACGGGAATCTTAAAGATGTGATTTATCATGTTTATGGCAGAGAGATTGCCGCAAACCTTCTCCCGGTGGATATAAATGTCCAGGGAGTCACGATTACAGGATTTCTGGGGAAGCCGGTGATCTCACGGGGAAACCGGAATTTTGAAAATTATTTTATCAATGGCAGATACGTAAAAAATCATATCGTGTCCAAAGCAATAGAAGATGCATATAAGGATTTCACCATGCAGCACAAGTACCCCTTCGTGGTTCTTCAGATCACCATGGATGGAAAAGAAGTGGATGTCAACGTTCATCCGGCCAAGATGGAAATCCGTTTTCAGAATCAGCAGGCAGTCTACAACGCCATTTATGAGGCTGTCGACAAAGGCCTTCATGCAGAGGAACTGATCCCTCAGGTGGAGCTGGACGAACAGCCGGCCATTTCCGTACCGGAAGCCAGGCCAGCCGCTCCAGCGCCTGCGAAACCGCTTCCTCCGAAGGAAGAGAGAAATCTTGATTATTTTATGCAGAAAATGCGTGAAAGGGTTCAGGCCTATCATGATCAGTCCTCCCAGGCGGAGGTCACTGATAAGGAGCAGATTTATCAGCCAAAGGTTCAGGCGGACCGGATCCGGGAAGCAGCTGCCCGGGCAAGAGATGAAGAGAAGAAAGAAGCCGGGAAAAATGAACCTCCCCGTCAGCTGAATCTTTTTGAAGAAAAGCTTCTGGACCGGGAGATCAAAGCAGAGTACCGGCTCATCGGCCAGGTGTTTGAAACCTACTGGATGGTAGAGTTTCAGGATAAACTCTATATCATTGATCAGCATGCGGCCCATGAGAGAGTTCTGTATGAACGGACTTTAAAAAGCATGAAGACAAGAGAATATACATCTCAGCTGATCAGTCCGCCGATCATCCTGGATCTGAGCATGCAGGAGGCGTCGCTCCTTCGTGAATATATGGATCAGTTCACAAGGATTGGTTTTGAGTTCGAAGAATTTGGACAGGATTCTTTTGCTGTCCGGGCTGTTCCGGATAATCTGTTCAGTATAGCCAAGAAGGAGCTTCTGATGCAGATGATTGATTCTTTGTCTGATGAAGTCAGCCGCAGGCTGTCCCCGGATCTGATTGATGAGAAGGTGGCTTCCATGTCCTGTAAAGCAGCGGTAAAGGGAAAAATGAGGCTGTCGGCCGCAGAGGTGGATGCGCTGATCGGAGAACTTCTCCAGCTGGAAAATCCATACCACTGTCCTCATGGAAGGCCGACGATTATTTCCATGAGCCGCCATGAACTGGAAAAGAAGTTTAAGAGGATTGTATAATGATGAAGCAACCATTAGTAGTCCTGACCGGGCCTACGGCTGTCGGGAAAACAAAACTGTCGATCGACCTTGCAAAAATACTGGATGGAGAGATTATCTCTGCGGATTCTATGCAGGTATATCGCCACATGGATATCGGATCGGCAAAGATCCGGGAGGAAGAGATGGAGGGGGTTCCGCATCATCTCATAGATATTCTGGAGCCCTGGGAGGAGTTCCATGTCGTGAAGTTTCAGCAGATGGCAAAAGAGGCGATGAGAGGAATCTGGCAGAGAGGGCATGTTCCGATTCTGACTGGCGGAACGGGATTTTACATCCAGGCAGTCCTTTATGATATTGACTTCACTGATGAAGCCGGCGATGAGGCATGCCGTCAGGAACTGGAACGCTATGCTGAAGAAAATGGGACGGATGCGCTGCACGACCTTCTCAGAAAGGCCGACCCTAAGGCGGCAGAAGAAATACACCCGCACAATGTCAAACGAGTGATCCGTGCGCTGGAATATCATCGTCAGACAGGGGAGCGTATTTCAGAACACAACGAACGGGAACGAAGGAAAGTATCTCCCTACAATGCCGTATATTTTGTGTTGAATGATGACCGTAAAAAGATTTATGAACAGATTGATCTTCGGGTGGATCAGATGCTGGAACAGGGTCTTGTCGATGAAGTCAGGCATTTGAAAGAACTCGGCTGCACAAAAGAAATGGTGTCGATGCAGGGACTTGGGTACAAAGAGATTCTGGAATATCTGGAAGGGGAGTGCAGCCTTGAAGATGCGGTTTACCGTATCAAAAGAGATACCAGACACTTTGCCAAACGACAGATCACCTGGTTTAAGAGGGAGAAAGAGGTGGTCTGGATCAATAAACAGGAATTTCAATATGACGAAAAGCGCATGATAGCATACATGCTGGAACAGATCAGACAGAGGGAGGGAGTATCATGTTTCAAAGATTATTTGGAGGATCCAGATTCCTCAAGAGAATGAATACATTGATGGAAGTGTACGCCTGCAGTCACAATGCGCAGGCTACATACCGGGAACTTACGCGGCTGAAGCCGCTGATCCGGACAGAAGGGGAGCTGGCGCTCTATGAATTGAATCGGGCGTCGCTGTTATATGATATGAAAAAATTCCGTGAAGCGGCGGATGTGATCGTAGAGATTCCGGCGTTGAATCCCGAATTCGATGCAAAATGTGCCGCCATCAAGACAATGATCATGGATGCACTATAGAAAGAAAGAGGAAAATTCAAAGTGATGTCACAGGAAAAAAAAGCAATCTATAAACAAATGGGAATCCGGGAGACGGTGCTGGAATTTGCAGATGAGATCATATCCGGCCTGAAAGAACGGTTTGACACCATAGACGAAACAGCAGAATATAATCAGATGAAGGTGATCAGTGCCATGCAGGAAAACAGGGTCAGTGAAGCATGCTTTCAGTATGCGAGCGGCTACGGCTATGATGACCTGGGACGGGATACTCTGGAAAAGGTATATGCCTCGGTTTTCCATACAGAAGACGCCCTGGTACGTCCACAGATTACATGCGGAACCCATGCCTTGTCTCTGGCTCTGGCTGCAAATTTACGTCCCGGGGATGAACTGCTCTCCCCGGCAGGGAAGCCCTACGATACTCTGGAAGAAGTGATTGGCATCCGGCCTTCTAAGGGATCTCTGGCTGAGTATGGGATTACATACTCTCAGGTGGATCTTCTTCCAGACGGGTCTTTCGATTATGATAATATCCGAAAAGCTGTCACGGATAAGACCAGACTGGTCACAATCCAGCGCTCCAAAGGATATCAGACCAGGCCCAGCTTTTCCGTCAGACAGATCGGAGAACTGATCGCATTCGTAAAAGAGTTAAAACCCGAAGTGATCGTAATGGTAGATAACTGTTATGGAGAATTTGTAGAAACCATCGAACCCAGCGATGTGGGAGCAGATCTGGTAGTGGGGTCTCTGATTAAAAATCCCGGCGGCGGACTTGCACCTATAGGGGGATACATTGCCGGGCGTAGAGATCTCATTGAAAACTGCAGTTATCGGCTGACGTCTCCCGGACTGGGAAAAGAGGTGGGGGCTTCGCTTGGAGTTATGCAGTCTTTCTATCAGGGGCTTTTCCTGGCACCGACTGTTACGGCGGCAGCGCTGAAAGGCGCAATTTTTGCCGCAAATATCTATGAGAAGCTTGGTTATCCAGTGATTCCGGACGGAAAGGAAGACCGCCACGATATTATCCAGGCTGTAACTTTCGGAAAGCCGGAAGGTGTGATTGCCTTCTGCCGTGGAATCCAGGCCGCCGCCCCGGTGGACTCCTATGTAACGCCGGAACCGTGGGCCATGCCGGGCTATGACAGTGATGTGATCATGGCTGCAGGCGCATTTGTTCAGGGGTCTTCGATTGAACTGAGCGCAGACGGCCCGATCAAGCCTCCTTATGCAGTCTATTTCCAGGGCGGACTGACCTGGCCGCACGCGAAACTTGGAATCCTGATGTCACTGGAGTATCTGGTAAGGGAAGGAATCGTCACTTTATAATCCGAAAAAGGAGAAAAGATATGAAACGTATTGCAATCATCGGAGGCGGTGCTTCGGGCATGGCAGCTGCAATTGCTGCCGCACAGACAGACCGGACTGCCCAGGTGACGGTAATAGAACACAAGCAGCAGCTGGGAAAGAAGATCCTGGTAACGGGAAATGGTCGATGTAATCTGACGAACCGATATATGATGCCGGACTGCTACAGGGGAGAAAACCAGAATTTTGTAGAAACTCTGCTCACAGATTTTGGATGGCAGGACACTGTCCGCTTTTTTGAGACACTTGGTCTTCCGGTAAAAATGAGAGGAGATTACGTCTATCCCAGATCCGATCAGGCTTCATCGGTCCTGAAAGTCATGACAAGACGACTGAAAGAACTTAAAGTTTCAAAGATACTGGATACTCACGTAACTGATGTGATCCACAGCAAAAAGGGCTACGTGATCCGCGCCGGGAAAAAAGAGTATCTGGCGGAAAAGGTAATCCTGGCCTGTGGAGGGAAGGCCGCTGCCGTGCAGGGGTCCGATGGCTCCGGATATGCGATTGCAAAGTCACTTGGACACAGGATCGTGCCGGTAGTGCCGGCGCTGGTACAACTTAAGGTAAAGGATCATCCCCTGGCAAAGGCCTCCGGCGTCCGGACAGATGCAAGGGTCAGTGTCTGTGTAGACGGCTGCCTTCAGGCGGAAGATCAGGGCGAACTCCAGATCACGGCTTATGGAATCTCCGGAATCCCGGTTTTTCAGATCAGCCGCTATGCAGCTTTGGGACTGTATCAGAAGAAACCGGTACAGGTGTCTGTCAACTTTATGCCGGAGATGTCTGCAAAAGAACTTACGGACTTTTTTCAGAAGAGGACAGTATACCTGAAAAACCAGAATGCGGAAGAATTTTTGCTGGGATGCTTTCCGGAAAAACTGATCTGTCCGATTCTTTGGCAGGCTGCAATCCGGAGGGATACGAGTGTTTCCAGATTGACACATCATGAACTTTCACGTCTCGTTTCGGTGTGCCAGAGGATGGTGCTGACAATCTCTGATACGAATGGCTTTGACAGCGCACAGGTCTGCGCCGGCGGTGTCGCTACAGAAGAGATCAACCCAGGAACCATGGAATCCTTTCTTCATAGTGGACTCTATATTGCCGGAGAACTTCTGGACGTGGATGGAATCTGTGGCGGATATAATCTCCAGATGGCATTTGCAAGTGGAATAACAGCGGGCAGGAATGCTGCATTATCATAAGATGATGATCAGTCATTCCTGCTGATCCATATAGGAACTTATAGCTATCGTTAGATATTTTAGACACTAATAATCAATCAATATGAATGAATAAGGAAGTGATAGGATGCCTGCAAAAAGAGATCTGACTGGAAAGAGATTTGGCATGTTGACTGCGCTGAATCCGACCTCCTGCCGTGAGAATGGATATATTGTCTGGAAATGTCGCTGCGACTGCGGGCAGGAGTGTATGGTAAGTACACGGAATTTAAGACGCGGTGTTGTAAAAAACTGCGGATGTATTCCTCCGGAAAATGCACACCACGGTAATGTACCTGAGGATCTGACCGGACGGAAATTCGGTATGCTGACGGTAATAAAAAGAGCGCCAAACCAGAATGGCCGCACTGCCTGGCTTTGTCAGTGCGACTGCGGCGGAACCCGGATTGCTGTATCGAGAGAACTGAAAGCAGGAAGGATTAAAGACTGCGGATGCCGAAAAGCAAAATATCGGCTTGTTTCTGCTTAAAATTTGTTTTATACTGGTGTTCAGAATACCAGAGGACAAGAGCCCGGTCCGGGCTCTTTTATTATACAGGGAGGAAAATCAGTGATTCGGATACAGCAGTTGAAGTTACCCATCCATCATACACAGGCAGATCTGGAAAAGGCACTCCGGAAGCGCCTTGGCATAGGAAAAGAGTCTCTTATTGCTTATGAGATACGCAGGCAGTCTCTTGACGCAAGGAAGAAACCAGAGCTTTTCTATGTGTATACAGTGGATGCAGAAGTAAAAAACGAAAGAGCTCTAAAGGGAAGAAAACACAGGAAGGATGTCCTGTTTATAAAAAAAGAACGGCCTTATCGGATCAAGGTATCAGGAACGATCCGTCTGCCGGAGCGTCCGGTGATCATCGGCACCGGACCTGCCGGACTGTTCTGTGGACTGGAGCTTTCAAGACTTGGATACCGGCCGATTCTTCTGGAGCGGGGCGCCTCTCTGGAGAAACGCATGAAGGATGTGGAAAAGTTCTGGGAAACGGGCGAGCTGGATCCGGAGTCGAATGTGCAGTTTGGAGAAGGCGGCGCCGGAACATTTTCAGACGGCAAGCTGAACACACTGGTCCACGATTCTGACGGCAGAGGCCGGTATGTGCTGGAACAGTTTGTCAAGTACGGAGCTCCAAAAGAGATCTTGTATCAGAACAAGCCCCATGTAGGAACAGACGTACTGGCAGATGTGGTAAGGAATCTGCGCCAGGCTATTATTGAAAAAGGCGGCGAGATCCGTTTCCACAGCAAGGCAACAGATCTGACATTCCAGGATACTTCTTCCGGACGTTGTCTGAAGTCTCTGACAGTTACAGATACCAGAAGTGGAAAGCAAGAGGAGCTGCCGGCGCGGATTGTCGTTCTGGCGGTAGGACATAGTGCAAGAGACACCTTCTCTATGCTGCTGCAAAAAGAAGTGCCCATGCAGGCAAAGGCATTTGCGGTAGGGGTGCGGATCCAGCATCCCCAGTCTATGATCAATCGTTCTCAGTACGGCGCAGAGGCTGTGGAGGGACTTGGAGCAGCAGCTTATAAGCTGACGGCGAGTCTTCCTTCCGGAAGAGGCGTCTATACTTTCTGCATGTGCCCGGGCGGTTATGTGGTGGATGCTTCTTCCGAATCAGGAAGAACTGCTGTCAACGGTATGAGTTATCACGCCAGATCCGGCCAGAATGCCAACAGCGCTGTAGTTGTCACTGTGGATCCATCGGATTTTGAAGGTGATTCTCCCCTGGCCGGAATGGAATTTCAAAGAAAGCTGGAAGAAGCTGCCTGGCGTGCCGGAGATGGGAAGGTACCGGTGCAGCTTTTTGAGGATTTCTGCAAAGACAGGGAATCTGCCGGAGCCGGAAAGATCAGCCCTCAGATCCGCGGAAGATATGCCTGGACCAATATACGGACGGTATTTCCGAAGGAGATTGCTGCTGCTCTCGAAGATGGCATCCGTGAATTTGACCATAAAATCCATGGATATGCAAGGCCGGACGCTGTTTTGTGTGCTGTAGAGAGCAGGACTTCTTCCCCGGTCCGGATTCCCCGGGGCGAGACTATGGAGAACCAGGTGCAGGGCCTTTACCCGTGTGGGGAAGGAGCAGGATATGCGGGAGGTATTACATCGGCTGCCATGGACGGACTGAAGGTAGCGGAGGCCATCGCAGGAACCTACTTTATTTGACAACCGGCATTCAGGTTTAAGAAATATTTAATGGGATTACCCTATACACATTTTCGGAAATGTGATAAAATGTATTGAGTTTTGAGTGAAACTGCTTAAGATGAGGAGGAGTACATATGAAGGGAACAGGAAGCAAAAACGCCTGGGCTTTATTTCTGCTGCTTCTGGCAGGAATTGTACTTGGGGGATTTATCGGGATGCTGGCAGAAGGAGTGCCGGCCCTTGACTGGCTTGCCTATGGTCAGTCTTTTGGCCTGGATGAACCGATCGTGCTGAATCTGGGTGTCCTGGTCGTAACCTTCGGCCTTTCGATAAAGATTACCATTGCAAGTATTATTGGCGTGATTCTTTCGATTTTAATCTATCGTTTCTTATAATAAATATGTAAATTCTATCTGGAATATCGCACGAATCTAAAGAGAAAATGAATCAGCCAAATACGATGAAAGAGATGCCTGAGGCGGAACGGCCTTATGAGAAATGTGAGAAAATGGGAGCAGAGGCTTTGACAGATGTAGAGCTTCTTGCCATCCTGTTAAGGACCGGGACCAGAGGAGAAAATGCCCTTTGTCTGGCCCGGCGCATTTTGTACCATGCAGGCGAAACCGGGATCCTGGGAATCCATCAGTTCAGCCGTGAGCGTCTTTTAAAGATCAAGGGGATCGGCAAAGTGAAAGCGATCCAGATCTCCTGTATCTCAGAACTGGCGAAAAGGCTTGCAAAAGCCTCCCGGAGCGATATGCTTTCGTTTTCCCAGCCGGAAACGATCGCCCGGTACTACATGGAAGATCTCCGACATGAGAAACAGGAGATCATGAAACTTTTAATGCTGAATTCAAAAGCCAGGCTGATCGGAGAGGTGAATGTGTCCAAGGGGACTGTCAATTCATCTCTGATCACTCCAAGAGAGCTTTTTATAGAAGCACTGCAGAAAAATGCAGTGTCTATTGTGCTTATGCATAATCACCCCAGCGGTGATCCGACTCCCAGCCGGGAAGATATGCTGACAACGAAGAGAATACTGGATGCAGGTGCATTGATTGGAATTGAGTTGTTAGATCATATCATTATTGGCAATAATTGTTATATCAGTTTCCGGGAGGAGGGCATATTGTAGAAAGGATTCTGACAGATGGCAAGAAATATATACGGTCTTGACCTTGGTTCTTATGATATCAAGGTTTACGATAAGAAAAAGGATACCATATGGAAAGAAAAGGATGTGCTGGCACTGACGGAAAAGCGTGAGATTTTTGCTGTCGGCGATGAGGCATACGAGATGTATGAAAAGGCTCCCTCCAGCATTGAAGTCGTATTTCCTATGAAGGAGGGCGTGATCTCCCGCTTTACAGACATGCAGTTTCTATTGCAGAGCCTGTTAAAAAAGGACAGGCAGTTCGTCCGCGGATCGGAATATGTGATTGCTGTCCCTACGGATGTAACCGAAGTGGAAAAGAAAGCCTTCTTTGATCTGGTGATCCACTCCAATGCCAAGGCCAGAGAAGTAAACATCGTGGAACGGGCCATTGCCGATGCTGTGGGGCTGAATCTTGATGTAGAACATACCAAGGGCCTGATGATTGCAAATTTCGGCGGCGAGACCACCGAGTTGTCAGTACTGGCCGGAGGCGGAATGGTACTGAACCGGCTTCTGAAAATCGGAGGCCGGACATTTGACGAGGCGGTTATCAGTCTGATCCGTCACAGCCACGACTTTCTGGTGGGTCGGCATACCGCAGAAAATCTGCGGAAAAGTTTTGGGATATTTACCAGTGAAGTGGACGAGGTTATCCAGGTGGCCGGAAGGGATCTGATTACCCGTGTTCCCATGCAGAAGCCTATTTCCATTAATCTTGTACGGGCTGCCATGAAGGATCCTCTTTTGGAATGTGTACGTGCGATTCAGTCACTTCTGGACCGTACTCCGCCGGAGGTGCGTCATGCCATTGTTGATAACGGTATCTTTCTGACCGGGGGTGTGGCTCACACAGCAGGTCTTGAAACCTATATCGAAGAGATGATCGGTATCCGGTGCCGGACCGCTCTTGAACCGGATATCTGTGCGGTATCCGGCTTAAAGAAGATCATGGAGTCAAAGGAATTAAGGAAACTTGCATATTCAATGTTAGAAGAAAATTATAGGTGGATGAGATAATATGAAGATTAAGAACCAAACATCCATGCCAGGGAAATACTGGCTGATCATTCTTGCCGTTATCTGTGTCGGACTTCTGGGGATCGAGAGTGTTTCGGACGGCGGCGGACCTCTGCGGTTTGTGGCCAATTATACGATCATTCCCATGCAGAAGGGAATCAGCTATGCCGGAAGATATCTAAGTGATCTGTCTGATAACTTTCAGACACTGGAAGAAGTGCGTTCTGAAAATGAAAAGCTGCAGTCCAGGGTGGACGAACTGACAATTGACAACACCAGACTCCGGCAGGAACAGTATGAACTGGAGCGCCTCCGGGAGCTCTATCAGCTGGATGAAAATTATTCAGATTATGAAAAGATCGGTGCCCATGTGATTGCCAACAACGGCAGTAACTGGTTTAATGATTTTACGATTGACAAAGGAAGCAATGACGGTATTAAAGTGGACTGTAATGTTCTGGCCGGAAGCGGCCTTGTGGGAATTGTGACAGAAGTGGGGCCGGATTACGCAAGAGTCCGTTCGATCATTGATGATTCCAGCAACATCAGTGCCATGATCCTGTCCACATCTGACATCTGCATGGTTACCGGGGATCTGCAGCTTGCGGCAGACGGAAGAATACGGTTTGAAAACCTTCCGAACAATGATAATGAGATCCAAGTGGGCGAACAGGTGGTAACTTCACATGTAAGCAGCCGGTTTGTCCAGGGACTTTTTATCGGATATATCAGTGAAATCAAGGTGGATTCTAATAATCTGACCCGGTCAGGATATATTACTCCGGCCGTAGATTTCAGCAACCTGCAGGAAGTACTGGTCATCACTACTACCAAGCAGGAAATGGTAGATGGAGAGACACAGTCCGGCGAAGGAGAGTAGACTCTATGAATATCAAAAGAAAAATCATAACTTTAGTCATTATTCTGGTCTGTTTTCTGCTGGAATGTACTTTATTTGCTAAACTGTCTTTTGCACTGATCAAGCCGAATCTTCTGATCATTGTGACTTCGTCCTTCGGATTTATGCGTGGAAAGAAGTCTGGAATGTTTGTGGGATTTGTCTGCGGGCTTCTGACAGATCTTTTCTGGGGGGATATTCTTGGCTTTTACATGCTGATCTATACATTGATCGGTTATGTGAACGGCTTTTTCAGACGGCTGTTTTATGACGATGACATTAAACTGCCGATCGGGCTGATCGCGGCCAGTGAACTGGTGTACGGACTGGTTACCTATTTCTGCCTGCATCTTCTGCAGGGAGAATTTGATTTCCTGGGATACCTGTCGGGAATCATTATGCCGGAACTGGTATATACCATTCTGGTGACACTGCTGCTGTATCAGATTATCCTGCAGATTAACAAGAAACTGGAAGCAGAAGAACAAAGGAGTGCAAGTAAATTTGTTTAAATTATGGGAAAAAATAAGATACGGGATCTCTGAAGTCATGCAGTCCAGGACCTCTGTTGCTGTCATTGTTTTCTGTGTGATGGCCGCCATCCTGGTCCAGCGTCTGTTTTATCTGCAGATTGTCCGCGGCGCTGACTATGCAGAGGATTATGAGCTTCAGATCCAGAAAACCAAAGAAACAGAAGGCACCCGGGGAAACATTTATGACCGCAACGGCAACCTCCTGGCGTACAATGAGCTTGCTTATTCTGTAACATTCGAATACAGTGACGATTATAAAAATAAAGAACTCAATAAGATCGTTTCTACTGTCATCCAGATGGTAGAGGCCAATGGAGATTCGGTGATCAACGACTTTGGAATCGTGCTGGACAATAATGATAATTATGTCTATATTGCCGACAACGATACCGAGAGGCTGCGTTTCATCGCCGATGTATTCGGCCTTCGCACCATTGATCAGCTTGACGATGAACAGCGGAATATTTCGGCGGAGGATCTGATTGATTATCTCTGTACAGATGACGTATATGGCTATGATATTGATCAGAGCAAAATGAGTCATGCGGATGTCTTAAAGCTTGTAAATATCCGTTACGCTATTTCTCTGAACAGTTATCAGCAATGGCTTTCTACGACTATTGCAGAAGATGTCAGCGAAGAGACAGTTGCAGATATCATGGAGCATATGGATACGCTGCCGGGAGTCAGCATCGAACAGGAATCTCTGCGCAGATATACGGACAGTTATTGTTTCGCCAATATGATCGGATATACCGGACAGATTTCCCAGGAAGAATATGACGCTCTGGATAAAGAGGAGCAGGAGGACTATTCTTTAACAGATACCGTAGGAAAGTCCGGACTGGAACAGGTCATGGACTCTTATCTGAAAGGAGAAAAGGGCAGCGAGACTTTGTATGTCAATAGTGTGGGACGTGTCATTGACCGCGTTAAGAGCAAGGAAGAAAAGGCAGGAAACGATCTGTATCTGACGATTGATGCCAATCTCCAGAAAGCAGCCTATCATATCATCGAACAGGAGCTGGCTGGAATACTTCTTGCAAAGATCCAGAATACACTGGATTTTGACCGTACTCAGGTAGACGATGGAAGTGATGTGATCATTCCTATCGGTGATGTCTACAATGCATTCATTGATAATGAGATGGTGGATATGACCCATTTTGGAGAGGATGACGCCCAGGCTGCCGAAAAGGAAGTCTATGCAGCATTTACCGCCAGAAAAGAACAGGTTTTGCAGGAGATCCAAAATGTCCTGTCCGACCCGAACGCCAGCGCCTATCAGGATGCCGGACGGGAACAGCAGGCCTATCAGAGCTATATTGTAAATACTGTATTAAACCAGAATTCTGGAATTCTGATGGGCAGTGCCATCGATACCAGTGACGAGACCTATCAGGCCTGGCGGGAAGATGAGACCATTAATATCTACACTTTCCTGAACTATGCGATTTCAAAGAACTGGATCGACACCTCCCTTTTGAAAGATTATGTTTCTTCCGAGGGAGAGTATTCGGATTCCAGTGAAACCTATCAGGCGATTATCTCCTATGTGATTGATGCGATCAGTGATGATACTGAATTTGACAAGCTGATCTATCAGTATATGATCAAGGCAGGCTCGGTCACAGGCAGACAGCTTTGCATGATCTTATATGAGCAGGGCGTGCTGACCTTTGATGAAGGCCAGTATAATGCACTGAACTCGGGAAGCATGGGGGCTTATGACTTCGTCCGCAGTAAGATTCAGTCTCTGGAGATTACACCAGGCGAACTGGGGCTTGAGCCATGTACCGGTTCTATGGTCATGACAGACCCGAAATCCGGAGAAGTGCTTGCCTGCGTATCTTATCCGGGATACGACAATAACCGGCTGGCTAACACGATGGATTCTGATTATTATAATAAACTGAATAAGGATAACGCCAGCCCGATGTATAACACGGCCACACAGGAGCGTACGGCGCCGGGATCTACCTATAAGCCGCTGGTGGCTCTTACCGGTCTTACAGAGGGCGTGATCGATACGGGAACTTACTTTACCTGTCATGGAGAATATGATAAAGTGGATCCTCATCCCAGATGCTGGATCTATCCGAACGCCCACGGAAGTCTTTCCGTTGAAGGCGCGATCCAGAATTCCTGTAACTGCTTTTTCTATGAAGTGGGATATCAGCTGAGTCTGGACAGAAGCAGCGCCTCAGCAGACGATGACGGGGATGGTACTTCGGATAATGTTACATTTTCCAGTGATCTGGGTACGGATAAATTGCGTAAATATGCGGTGGAATTTGGTCTCGGTGACACATCGGGACTTGAGATTCCCGAATCAGATCCCCAGATTTCTGATGAAACTTCTGTCCTGTCAGCGATCGGTCAGGGAAATAACAACTTCACGACCAGTCAGCTTGCCAGATATATTACTGCCGTTGCCAATGAGGGAACGGTATACAATTTAAGTCTCTTGGATAAGGTGGTTTCTGTGGATGGTGAGACAGTAAAAGATTTTACTCCGGAAGTAAAAAATACCATCACGGATATTTCATCTACCAGCTGGAACGCTGTCCACAACGGTATGCGTAATGTTATTTCTGTCGCTCAGGCACAGGTGTTCAGCAAGCTGAACGCCAGCGGAGTGGAGGTATCCGGTAAAACAGGTACAGCCCAGCAAAGTGATACACATCCGGACCACGCTTTGTTCGTAGGATTTGCCCAGAGCAGCGATCCGGAGGTGGCTTTTGCAGTCCGTATTGCCAACGGCTACAGTTCTACTTATGCAGCCGAGATCGGTAATGATGTGATGGAATATTATTATCAGATCACTCCGGAAGAAGAGCTGATCACAGGAACAGCTTCGGAAATTGCCGCAAGTACGACGGGAGATTAACAGAAAGGATGGTTTTATGTGAAAGATTCTGTGCTCATCAAGAGTAACAAATACGGCATTACCATTCTCTCCGATCCGGAGACGCCTTTTGAGCGCCTTCTTACGGAAACGGAAGAAAAGTTCCGGTCTGCAGAGCATTTCTTTAATCATGCAGACATGGTAGTGGAGCTAAAAGGCCGTACTTTCACAGAAGAGGAGGCAGCCCGTATGGTAGAAACGGTACAGGCTGCCGCAAAGATACGAATCCTTTGTCTGATTGAAGAGGATGAGCTGAAAGAACAGCGGTTCAGACAGATCCAAAAAGAATGTCTGGAGACTGTCCATGAAAAAGACGGACTGTTCTATAAGGGTACTTTAAGAGAAAGACATCGTCTGGAAGCGGAGACGAGCATCGTGATCATCGGCGACGTGGAAGACGGAGCGATCATAACCTCCAAAGGAAACGTTGTGGTGATCGGAACGATCCGCGGCTGCGTTACTGCCGGTGTATCCGGCCGTAAGGACGCATGGATCGCGGCTCTCCATATGGATCCTGTACGTCTCAGGATTGGAGAGATTGAAGTAAAACCAGTTATAGGAGGAAGTTATTCATGGGCGAAGTTATTGTAATCACATCGGGAAAAGGCGGAGTCGGAAAGACTACCACTACTGCAAATATCGGAGCAGGATTATCAAAACTGGAGAAAAGGGTTGTAGTGATCGATACAGATCTGGGACTTCGGAACCTGGACGTGGTCATGGGCCTGGAGAATCTGATCGTTTATAACCTGGTAGATGTGATCGAGGGCACCTGCCGGATGAAGCAGGCTCTGATCAGGGACAAGAGATATGAGAATCTCTATCTGCTTCCCTCTGCACAGACCAGAGATAAAACAGCAATTTCCCCAGGGCAGATGAAAAAACTGACCTCGGAATTAAAAGAAGAATTTGACTACATACTTCTGGATTGTCCTGCCGGGATTGAGCAAGGTTTCCAAAATGCCATCGCCGGTGCAGACCGCGCTATTGTGGTGACAACTCCGGAAGTTTCAGCGATCCGTGACGCGGACCGCATTATCGGGCTTCTGGAAAGCCAGCAGATAAAAAAGATTGACCTGATCATCAACCGGATCCGTATGGATATGGTAAAAAGAGGTGACATGATGTCTGTTGATGATGTGACGGAGATCTTGTCTATACCTCTGATCGGAGCGCTGCCTGATGATGAAAAGGTCGTAATCGGAACCAATCAGGGAGAACCGGTAGTGGGCCTTGGCGGAGAAGCCTCTGAAGCATACATGAACATCTGTAAAAGGATCATGGGACTGGAGGTTCCTTTCCTGGATTTAAACGGAAGCGGCGGATTCTTATCCAGACTTACCAGTCTGTTTAAAAAGGATTAGGAGGAGACGGTATGCTGAAGAGATCTTCTGTTTCGATTGCGAAAAACCGTCTGAAAGCTCTGGTCACTTCAGACAGGGTTAATTGTGCGCCGGAAGCTTACGAAGCTATCTGCCGCGAATTATACGAAACCTTATCAAAATATATGGAACTTACAGAAGATGATTTTCAAGTAGAGATCAACCGTACACAGGTTGTTATCACATTTTTAGGAGAAGAAGCGTGAGATTACTCAAATTTCTAAAACGGTACCATTTAAAAGATTATAAAATGTCTCTTGTCATTCTGGTTATGGCATTGTCCATCGTCGGTGTTTTTGTGATCGGAAGTGCTGAGCCGGACAATCAGTCCCGACAGATCATCGGCCTTGTCATCGGCCTTGGGGTCATGGTGGTGGTCTCTTTGATGGACTATGTATGGCTGATGGATTTTTACTGGCTGATCTATGGATTTGTTATCCTGATTCTAGGAGCTGTTCTGGTCATCGGAACAGAGGTAAATGGCGCTACACGTTGGATCAACCTGGGATTCACAAACTTTCAGCCTTCTGAGCTTGCGAAGATCCTGCTGATCCTGTTCTTTGCAAGATTTATCTCGGAACACGAAGATGATATTAACGACAAACGTACACTGATGAAATATGCAGCTCTCTGTGCAGTTCCGCTGGGGCTGATCATCGTGGAGCCCAATCTCTCCACGACGATCTGTACGGCTCTGGTTCTCTGTCTTCTGATCTATATCGGAGGCCTGAGTTACAAATTTATCGGGACTGTGCTGGTAATCCTGATCCCGGTTGCAGTTATTTTCCTGAGTATCGTGGTACAGCCGGATCAGACGCTTCTTAAGGATTACCAGCAGGAACGTATCCTGGCATTCCTGGAGCCGGAAAAATATGCCAGTGATGGCGCCTATCAGCAGCGGAATTCTGTCATGGCCATCGGTTCAGGACAGCTTGCCGGAAAAGGTCTGAATAATAATACTACTGACTCCGTCAAAAACGGAGACTTTATCCTGGAGCCGAGCACTGACTTTATTTTTGCGATTGTTGGTGAAGAACTTGGTTTTATCGGAAGCTGTATTATTATTGCTTTATTATTATTGATTGTGATACAATGTATATTGATTGGAAGACGATCGCAGAACCTGTCAGGCCGGATTATCTGCTGCGGAGTAGGAGGTCTGATAGGGATACAAAGTTTTATCAATATCGGTGTTGCTACACAACTGATTCCAAACACCGGGGTTCCGCTACCGTTCGTAAGTTACGGTCTGACATCGCTGGTCAGTCTGTATATTGGTATCGGTCTTGTCCTGAATGTTGGATTACAGCCGAAAAAATATCAATAAGGAGTGAAAAACATGAATATAGGGCTGATAGCACATGATTCCAAAAAAACACTGATGCAGAATCTCTGCATTGCTTACAGAGGAATCCTGAGTAAACACAATCTGTATGCGACCGGCACCACAGGCAGACTGATCGAAGAGGTCACCAATCTGAATGTTCACAAATATCTGGCCGGTCCCCTCGGAGGAAAGCAGCAGCTGGGGGCGCAGATTGCCCAAAATGATATTGACGCCCTTATCTTCCTGCGGGAACCCAATAATCCAAAGCCTCATGAACCGGATGTCAATGACGTAATACGGTTATGTGATATGTATAATATTCCTATGGCAACCAATCTGGCCACAGCGGAATTGATTATATTAGCAATAGACAGAGGAGATCTTGACTGGCGTGAAATGTATCGGTAATTTATTCAGACTTACAGCCGTCGCTGTGTGTGGGACGGTTTTCCTTACGGGCTGTTCTCTTTTTAAGACGGAGGATGTGGTCGTAGGATATGAGACAGAGAATTATAATCAGAATATCTATCAGGACAGCCTTTTTGCATCGGAACTGTGCGTGGCAGACGGAGATGTATCGATGGATGGCGCTCCGGATACTTCCGGTCTTCATGCAGCTGCTTTATTCGATGTGAATGGGGCAAAAGTGGATTTTGCATATCAGATGTATGACAGGTTGTATCCTGCCAGTACAACTAAGATCATGACGGCTCTTCTGGCTATTGAGTACGGCGACCTCTCGCAGAAGGTAACGGTGTCTGAGGCAGCCTCTTCTACCAGTTTTGCAGCAGATGAATCTGTCTGCGAGATTAAAACGGGAGATGTGCTGACGCTTAAGGATCTGCTCTATGGTCTTCTGATGTGTTCGGGAAATGATGCGGCAGTTGCCATTGCCGAGACAGTCAGTGGAAGTGTAGATGAGTTTGTGGATCTGATGAATGAGCGGGCACAGGAACTGATGGCGACTCAGACCCATTTTGAGAACCCCCACGGGCTCCACAGCGAAAACCATTATACGACTGCTTATGATTTGTATCTGATCTTCAACGAATGTATCAAGCATGATGAATTTCTGGAAGTGATCAGCGCCGATTCCTACACTCCGGACATCACAGACGCGGATGGCAATCCCAGGAATCTGGAATGGGAGCCGACAAACTTTTATGCTACCGGGGAGGCTGATCCTCCACAGAATGCCACTTTAGTGGGCGGTAAGACCGGTACAACCCAGCTTGCAGGCAACTGTCTGGTTCTTTTGGAAAAGGATTCTGATGACCAGCCGTTCATTTCAATCGTAATGGGGGCGGATACAAAAGATCTGTTGTATCAGGACATGACGATGTTGATAGAAAATATTCCAGAGAATACGGATTCTTAAGAATTAGAGGGGCATCTCTGAAAAGGGATACCCCTTTACTCTATGAAGAACTTGAGATTCTTCCGTACAGGCTGATCAGATACAGCCCACATAGTCCCACCAGCGTATAGATAATGCGCGACAGCCAGGACAGATTCCCAAACAGGAACGCTACAAGATCAAAACGGAAGATACCAACTAACAGCCAGTTGACAGCACCGATGATCACCAGAGTCAAAGCGGTGTAATCAAACCATTTCATATGAATTCCTCCTTTTTTCATACTACCGTTAGTATGACAGTTCTAAAAAAATTTATTCATGTAAATGCGAGGTTTCTTTGATGACTGATGCAAGGTATTATTACCCTTATTCAAAATATCTGAAAAATAAATATGGAGAAAAGGTCTATAAGCTGCCGGTGAATCTTCCGGCAGGATGTCCGAACCGTATTTATGGGCAGGGATGTTCTTTCTGCGCCGCCTCCGGCACAGGTTTTGAGGCGGCAGATTCTTCTGTTCCTGTAAAAGAGCAGCTGGAGACGGTCAGGAATCACATCGCTGAAAAGTATCATGCTTACAAATATATTGCTTATTTTCAAAATTATACGAATACCTTTCTGCCTCTGGATCAATTTGAATCCTTTCTTCTGGAGGCGGCAGGAATTGATGGCATCGTCGAGATTGCTGTTTCAACCCGGCCTGACTGCATCTCATCTGCCTACCTTGAGGTGCTTGACCGGATCCGCAGGGAATATGGTCTGCAGATCACTGTGGAACTGGGGCTGCAGACAGCCAATTATCATACTCTTCGGTCTATCGGCCGTGGACATACACTGGCGGAATTCCTGGATGCAGTTCTTCAGATCCGGCCTTTTGGCTTTGATATCTGTACCCATGTAATTTTAAACCTTCCGGGAGATGACCGCACAGATGTTGTCGAGACCGCAAAAATTCTGTCCGCGCTTTCAGTCAGCACGGTAAAACTTCATTCTCTTTATATTGCAAAAAACACCCGGTTGTGCGAGGAGTTTGAAAATGGTACAATAACGTTATGTTCCAAAGAGGAGTATCTGGAACGAGTGATCCTGTTCCTGGAGTATCTTTCTCCGGAGATTGCAGTGGAACGGCTTTTCAGCCGGATTCCCGAAAAAGATTCCGTTTTCTGCAACTGGGGAGTCAGCTGGTGGAAGCTTAAGGATGAGCTTCTGGAGCTCATGGAGCAGAGACACTCAAGACAGGGGAGAAAATTCGATTATCTGAATGGTGCGGCACTGAGGTATATCCCGGACTAACGCATCACACAGGGGAGGCAGGAATCAGTATTGGCAGATAAAAAATTAACAAATATAGAAATTTATCGTAAAAAATGGAATTTAAATATTGGGATCCTGATTTTCGGCGTGATATTTATTTACCTGGTAGTTACTGTACTGATGTATCTGACCGGTAATCATGTGACAATCTATGAGGTGAGGGAAGGGTCTATCCAGAAAGATAACGCCTACACCGGCCTGATCCTGAGAGATGAGACTGTCGTTCAGGCCGATGCAGAAGGATATGTGAATTATTTTGCATTAGAGGGCAGCAAGGTGGGCGCTCAGACCAGAGTATACAGTCTGTCGCCCGATGAGCTTACATTTTCGGATCCTTCTGCATCTTCCGAGGAGGCACAGGCTCTGACTGCCGAAGAGCAGTCTGCAATCCTGCAGCAGACGCAGAATTTCAGCGACAGTTTCCGGGATGAAAATTTTGAAGATGTTTATTCATTAAGAGACAGTATTTCTACGGTCCTTGACAGTAAGTCCAGCCAGAGCCGTCAGGCACAGCTGGAAGCGATGGTCGCGTCCGGTACTTCCGGACTCCAGGTCTATTCCGCATCTTCTGACGGCATTATTGTATTTTCTACGGACGGCTATGAGGACGTCACCATCGATGATGTGACAGAAGAGATGCTGAACCGGGCCGATTATGAAAAAGTCAGCCTGCAGGATAACGCTCAGGTCAATTCCGGCGATCCCGTATATAAACTGGTTCGTTCCGATATATGGAACATCATCATCCAGTTAGACGACACTACAGCCGAATCCCTGGCAGATACCTCCAGCGTAAACATTGAATTCTCAAAAGATAATAAGACTGCAACAGCCGGATTTGAACTACGAAAATCCAAAGATCTGAATCTTGGAATATTGACTCTTGATTCTTCCATGATCCGCTACGTCACCGACCGGTATGTGGACATCGAACTGATCCTGGAAGATCAGTCAGGACTGAAAATCCCTAAGTCTTCCGTGATCGAGCGGGAATTTTATACCGTTCCGGAGGATTACATGACACAGGGCGGCAATTCAAATGAAACGGGAGTGCTGATCGACGATGGATCTGACAGCGCAAAGTTTCAGGAAGCAGAAGTTTATTACCGGGACCACGAGGCCGGCGTCGTCTATCTGGACATGGATCTGTTTGACAAAGGTACCGTGCTTCGTAAAGAGGACTCTGACAATACCTATACACTGAAGGATACCAAATCCCTTCAGGGGGTTTACAATATCAATAAAGGCTATGCCGAGTTCCGGGAAGTAACAATCTTAAGTGAAAGTGATGAATATTATATCGTTGAATCCGGAAATGAATATGGACTGTCGAATTATGACCATATCGCACTGAGTGGAAAGGGTATCCGTGAAAATGATGTAGTATTCTGATATCCGGCAATTATAAATAAGGGAGTGATAAAACATGTTACAGGAAAATCTTGCACAGGTAGAAGAAAATATCGAGGCTGCATGCCGCAGAGCAGGAAGGAACCGGGATGAGGTGACTCTGATCGCAGTCAGCAAGACGAAACCGGTCAGTATGCTTCAGGAAGCCTACGATCTGGGCGTCCGGGTGTTTGGAGAAAATAAGGTGCAGGAACTGACGGAGAAGTATGAAGTTCTTCCAGGAGATATCCACTGGCATCTGATCGGCCATCTGCAGCGAAATAAGGTCAAATATATTATTGACAAGGCCGAGCTCATCCACTCTGTAGATTCTCTCCGCCTTGCTGAAACCATAGAAAAAGAAGCTGCAAAGCATCAGATGACTGCCAGCGTACTGATTGAAGTCAATGTGGCAAAAGAAGAGAGTAAATTTGGACTGATGCCGGAAGAATTGGATGAATTTGTGGATAAGATTTCTGTTTTTCCGCACATTCGTGTAAAAGGTCTTATGACGATTGCTCCTTTTGTGTCCGATCCAGAGGAAAATCGCCCGATTTTCGCCCGTTTGCGCAAATTATCTGTTGACATCGCAAGGAAAAACATTGATAATATTACTATGAGCATTTTGTCCATGGGAATGACGAATGATTATCAGATCGCCATTGAGGAAGGTGCTACTATGGTCCGGGTGGGAACCGGTATCTTTGGTGCGCGTGATTATGCTCAACAAGGAAACGTAAGATAGGAGATATAATAATGGGAGTATTAGACAAGTTTTTAGATATTATGAAGCTGAACGACGGAGATGATTATGACGATGATTTCTTCGACGATGATTATGATGATGATTACGAAGAAGAAAAGCCCAAAAAAAGTCTGTTCGGCCGTTCTAAAAAGTATGAAGAGGATGAGGATGAAGATGAGTCCTACGATGTAGCGCCAAGATCCTCAAGGAGTTCCTCACACTCCAGCAATAAAGTGACTCCGATGCGGCAGCCTGCGAGAAGAAATAATGTAAGCATGGAAGTCTGTGTCATCAAGCCTACTTCTGTAGACGATGCCCGTGAGATTACAGAGACACTGTTAAGCGGACGAACCGTGATCCTGAATCTGGAAGGGCTGGATCTGGAAGTGGCACAACGCATCATTGATTTTACTTCAGGCGCCACCTACGCGATCAGCGGTAACCTGCAGAAGATTTCCAATTACATATTCCTGGTAACACCTACAAATGTAGACATATCCGGAGATCTGCAGG
>USDK01000005.1 GCA_900553355.1 uncultured Lachnospiraceae bacterium | reverse complement strand
GAGCGCACGGCTGGGGGCCGTGAGGTCGCAGGTTCGAATCCTGTTACCCCGATTTTTTCATGGGATTTTATCTCTGAAAAAAATATACTTAATTCAAAGGAAAAAAATTATAAATAAAAAAACATATAACGGTCTGTTCTACACGTTGAAGGGCTACTCCCTTTCTTATCTGCCCAAGGACATTTTCAGCGGCATTATCATTGCCGCTGTTTCCATTCCTATTTCTATGGGATATGCAGAAGTATCCGGGCTTCCCCCGGTATACGGACTGTACGGGTCACTGCTCCCTATCCTGTTCTACGCTGCATTTACCAAATCCAGACAGTTCATTTTCGGCGTAGATGCAACTCCTGCCGCTTTGACCGGCGCCACGCTTGCTTCTCTTGGAATCGCCGCAGGCTCCAGAGAGGCCATGGCCTTCGTGCCTGTCATGGCTCTGTTCACCGGTTTATGGCTTTTACTCTTTTATTTTCTAAAAGCCGGGAAGATTGTAGATTTTATCTCTACTCCTGTTATGGGCGGCTTTATCAGCGGTATCGGTATCGAGATCATTCTCATGCAAATCCCCAAGATTCTGGGTGGAAAGCCCACTACGGGAGAAGCTCCGGAACTGTTGCTTCACATCCTGGAAACAGCGCAGGAAATCAACTGGGTGTCCTTTGCACTTGGAATCACCAGCTTTGTGATCATCATGGTCTCAACAAAACTGATTCCCAAGTTTCCCATGCCCATTGTGATCATGCTGCTGGGTGCAGGGATCTCTGCCTTTTTCCCATTAGGAAAATATGACGTCGCTCTGCTTTCCCATGTAGATCCTGGACTTCCCTCCCTGGTACTGCCGGACTTACTCCATGCAGATCTGCCCCATGTCATCGGCCGTTCTCTCATGGTAGCGGCAGTGGTAATGGCAGAAACACTGCTTGCCTCCAGTGATTTTGCACTGAAAAATGGTTACAAACTAAACGACAACCGGGAGATCCTTGCCTGCAGCGCAGGTAACCTGGCCGCGGCCTTCACCGGAAGCTGCCCGGTCAACGGAAGTATTTCCCGTACTTCCATGAATGATCAGTACGGGGGACATACCCAGGCAGTGTCCATTACCGCCTCTGCCGCCATGGTTCTTCTCCTGTTGTTCGGCACTGGTTTCATCGAATATCTGCCTGTGCCTGTGCTGACCGCCATTGTTCTGTCTGCTCTGACAAAAGTTGTAGAAGTGCATCTGGCCGTACGCCTGTGGAAGGTTCGTAAGCGAGACTTCTTCATCTTTCTGGCAGCCATGTTTGGCGTTTTATTCCTGGGTACGATCTACGGTGTAGTCATCGGCATGATGCTGTCCTTCATCACCGTCATCCTGGAATTCGTCATGGAAGCCGCCAATCCGCCCCGCACCTTCCTGGGACACATTCCTGGGAAAAAGGGATTCTACAATATGAACAAAGAGCCAGACGCCATACCATTTAAACACGTAGTAATCTATCGCTTTTCTGAGCGCCTGTTCTTTGCCAATGTAAAAATCTTTCAGCAGGATATTGAAAAAAGCCTGACCGATGATACCAGGACGGTCATTGTAGACGCTACAGGCATTAACAGTATTGACATTACGGCCGCAGACCGTCTGGCTCTCCTTTCAGATAATCTCGAAAAAAGCGGAGTCGCATTTTATCTTGTGGAGACTAAAGTTCATCTTGACCGCCAGATGGACCTGATGGGCATCGGGCATTTGTCCAAAACCGGACACATCATGCCTACCATTGAAGACGCACTGGCAAAAAGCCAGCAGACATCATAAAAAGGACCGGCAGAAACTGCCGGTCCTTCTCTTTCTAAAAGTGGAGTATACGGGACTTGAACCCGTGGCCTCCACACTGCCAGTGTGGCGCGCTCCCAACTGCGCTAATACCCCGTCTCTGTCAGTATAGCACAGTGGAAGTAAAATTCAAAGAATTATTTTAATAAATCCAGAAGCTCGTCCTTAGGCTTATATCCCATATCACGTTTCACCATTTCACCATTTTTGAAAACCAGAAAAGTAGGAATAGACATTACCTTATACTGTCTTGCCAGCTCCGGCTGCTGATCCACATCCACCTTGCAGATCTTTGCATCTGTCACCTCATCTGCGATTTCTTCCACAATTGGTCCCACCATCTGGCAAGGGCCGCACCAGGTCGCCCAGAAGTCTACCAATACCGGTATGTCCGACTCCAACACCTCTTTTGCAAAATTTTCTTTTGTCAAATGTAATACTGCCATTTTCTTTTCCTCCTATATTTTCTTTTTTAAGAACCGCCGTTTGTACTTCAGTTCTGCGTAATCTGTGATTTTCTTCAGATAGACCACATCAGCCGCTCCTCCGGCTGCGCCCACCACAGGGATTCCCTGCAGGAACTTCATATACAGCAAGACTTCCGCCAGCGCCTGTGCTGTCTCCCTGCTCTGTTCTTTTCTTCCCTTTACAGTTTCTCCATCTGCGTCCCCGTCTATCCATGCATTCAGCAGACGGTTATTTCGTTCCAGCGCCTCGCCTCTCTGAAGCGATGTTTCAATCACCTTCAGGATAAACCACTGTTCTGTTTCGCTTTCATACTCAAAGCCATAGCTCAGGGCAATTTCATACACACTTTTCAAAATGACTGCCGTAAATAAGGGAATATCCGGAAGCCCGATCCCAAGCAGTCCAAGTCCGACTCCCTCCACACTTGAAATAGCCAGATTCTTCACCCTGGCGGCCTGCGACTGTCTGCCAAAAGCCTTCACCGTCTTACGGTTTTCCTTTAGTCCGGCCGCATATTCGCGCACCTGATAATCCATTTTCTGTTGCTCTTTATGATAGGTTTTTTCGATAATCCCGGTTCCTTTTTCAAACACCAGGTCAAAGGCCTTGACAAAAGCTTTGTTTAAAGTATCCTCCAGCTTTTCCGGGATCTTTTCCTCCAGCTTCTGGCGAAGGGCCGTAGGCTTTTTCTCTTCACACTGACGATCCAGATAACGTAGTTCTCTTTTCTCCAGCGCCGTCCATTCTTTTTCCCATCGATTCTGATGAAACATTCCTGCCGCCTCCTACTGTGGTTCCATTTGCTTTCTCCCGGCATTTTTCTCAAGGTATTCTCCTACCATCCGGAATTCATCCAGATAAATGCAGTTTGCCAGCGTTCCATTTTCCACCTGTCTGCGGCACTCGTCATAGTCCATCCAGATGACTTCCTCTACCTCAGATTCCTGCAGCGAAAGTTCCTTGATATTGACTGGTCTTGAATAGAGATAAACGGTGCTGAGTTCATGATCCCGAAATGTACGGCCATAAAATTCATCCTCAAAGGCTCCGTGATGAATACCGATATACTGTAACTCCTCCGGCTTTACCTTTAATCCCAGCTCCTCCTCCATCTCTCGCACCGCTGACGGCAGCGGCTCGTCTCCTGCTTCGATATGTCCGGCCGAAGAGATATCATAACAGCCTGGATTAGAGTCTTTGCAGGCGCTGCGCTTCTGGAGCAGCACATCATACCCGCTTTTTTCATTTTCCCGCACGATCCACATGTGAACCGTACCATGAAGACTCCCTTCCCGGTGAGCCACGCCCCGTTCCCGGACGATCCCGGTCTTGCTCCCATCTGGATTTAAAATGTCAAACAGTTCCATAGGCTTTCCATTGAGCAACGCGTCCACCAGTCTGTCCTGTCCGTCATAGACCAGTTTTAAGGAAAAGAAGTCCTTCGTCTCATCCAGCAATCGGAAAAAGATCTTGTCCCCTTCCCAGATATTCAGCCTCCAGACCTTTTCAATGTCCACCCACTCCAGTTCTCCTTCATCGCAGGGAATCGGTTCACCCTCAAAACCATCTGCCGTAAACAAAGACATGTACTCTGTCACTCCATTTCCAGAGATAAAGGTCACGATCCCCCGATAACGATAGGATGTCAGCGTATAACCCGTCTCTTCCTTGACTTCCCGGAGCACACACTCTTCCGGGCTTTCATCTGCTTCAAAATGTCCGCCGACGCCGATCCACTTGTCCTTATTGACATCGTTTTTCTTTACCGTCCGGTGGAGCATCAGGTATTTCCCATCCTTTTCAATGTAACAGAGTGTACTTAAGCCCGTCATACTATCCGCCTCTCTTTGGTTTTGTTTCCACTACCATACTACTGCATTTTTCCAGAAGGTACAACTTAAAAATCTATAAAAATCCTCTCTGCCATTCAAAGGATCTTATGATATACTGGTTCCAGAAGCCATACAGAAAGGATTACAGACATGGAACGGATCATTACTTATAACATTTCCCTTAACGAAGATGGTCTCCGGGTGGAGCAGTTTCTTCGCAGAAAGGGATACTCCGCCCAGAATCTTGCCAGCATCAAACGGATGCCAAAAAGTATCCTGGTAAACGGAGTTCACTACTATATGAAGCAGCAGCTGCATACCGGAGACTGCCTCTTAGTCCATATCCAGGAAACCACCTGTTCTGAAAAAATCCCACCCGTATACGCCCCTCTTTCTATCGTCTATGAAGATGAGGATCTGATCGTGATCAATAAGCCGGCCGGGATGCCGATCCATCCTTCTATGAATAACTATACTAATTCTCTGGCAAATGCCCTGGCCTGGTATTATCAGGAACAGGGAAAACCTTTTATCTTCCGGTGCTGCAATCGTCTTGACCGGGATACTTCCGGCCTCACCGTCGTCGCAAAACATCTGGTCAGCGGAAACATCCTTTCTGCCATGACAAGAGAAAAGAAAGTATGCCGGGAATATCTTGCCATCGTCCGTGGACATGTCACTCCCGAGTCCGGCACCATAAGCGCTCCTCTTGCCCGTAAAGAAGGCACCATCATCGAACGGGTCGTAGATTTTGAACGAGGTGAACCAGCCGTCACTCATTATCGGCTTGTAGATAAGAAAAACGGACACAGTCTGGTTGCTCTTAAGCTGGAAACCGGACGTACCCATCAGATCCGGATCCATATGAAGTACCTGGGCTATCCTCTGATCGGCGATTATCTCTACCATCCCGATATGGAGTTCATCGGCCGCCAGGCGCTTCACTCCCACCGGCTTGCTTTTTCTCATCCAATTACCGGAGAAGCGATGGAATTCACTGCGCCTTTGCCGGAGGATATGAAATCAGTATTAAATCCAGCGATCTAAGATTGATTTCATATATAAGATTATCAATCATTTCTATTTCAACTTTTCTTTTTCTTCTTCTATAATGATCTTAAGCAAGAAAATTATGGAGGAGAAAACTGTGCCAAACGAATTACCAAAAAACTTTGAAGAATTTGCAGACGCCCGCCGCGCAGGCTTTCTGAAAATGAAGGAAGTCAAAGACCAGGGCAAACAGGTATGCGGCATGTTCTGCCAGTATACACCGGCAGAGATCATCCACGCAGCCGGTCTGAAGCAGGTCGCACTTTGCGGGCGCAGCCATTTACCGATCAAAACGGCCGAAACACGGCTTCCGGCAAATCTTTGTCCACTCATCAAGGCAAGTTTTGGACACGTCATGGAAGACAGCTGTCCATTTGCATATTTTTCAGATATCGTTGTAGGGGAAACTACCTGTGACGGCAAGAAAAAGATGTATGAGCTGTTGGGTGAATACAAGCCGATGCAGGTCATCCATCTTCCAAACATCCCCGACTACGACCGTTCTCTTGATATGTGGGTTTCCGAGATCCGCAGATTTAAAGAAGGTCTGGAAGAGCATTTTGACATCACGATCACAGACGACATGCTGAACGAATCGATCATCTGGAACAACAAGCTGCGTACCCAGCAGGCACGCCTGTACGAATTAGGCAGATATGATCCGCCTGCCATCACCGGTGTTGCGATGAATGATGTAACCGACGGATTACAGTTTATGTTTGATGACGAAGCAAAATATGAAAAGATATCCACGATCATCGAAGAATGCGAAAAGAACTGGCATGACGGGATCTACCCAGTAGAACCGGATCCCACCCGGCCCAGGCTGATCGTCTCCGGCGGCGGATATGTCGCAACGAGCGAAAAAACAATCAATGTTATGGAAGAGCTTGGCGCCTCTATCGTGTGTTATGAAGGATGCTGTGGGATCTCCTCTCTGCGCCGTACCGTAGACGAAGATACCAGCCGCGATCCTCTTGTCCGTATTGCCGAAAAATATCTGGAAGTTCCCTGCGCCGTTGTTTCCCCTAACACAAGACGGATGGAACAGGTTGCTGACACCATCGATGAATGGAACGCAGACGGGTATGTAAGCATTACCCTCCATTCCTGCAATCCCTTCGCCATTGAAACTGAAAACTTAAGACGCGTATGTGAATCCAAGGGCATTCCTCTCTTACATATCCAGACAGATTTTACTCCCGGCGATGAAGCCCAGATCCGTACCCGGATCGAAGCTTTCCTTGAAATGATCCGTGCGGGCAAAAAGGAGGCGCTGACTCATGAATAAGCAAGAATTACAGTCTCTGATTTCCGGCTGTCATGCGGATGGCAAAAAAGTCGCCTTTTCTTTCTGTTCACACGTTCCTCAGGAGATACTGGAGGCCGCCGGCATCTGCTCCTTCAGACTTCCATATGTAGACGGCATGAAGGATTCTGCATCACAGCTCCTTGTAACCAATGTCTGTCCCATCGTAAAAAACGTCTGCGACATCTGTGAAGATCCGGTTCTTGCTGATGCAGATATCATCTTTGCCGAGACGTCCTGCGATGGAAAAAAGAAAATGTATGAACTTCTTTCCGACCAGAAACGGCTCTACTTTTACCAGGTCGGACAAGGCGCCGACAGAGACTATGTCCGGCCCCTGATCAAATCAGAAGTAAAATACCTGATCAAAGAACTGAAAAAGCGCTTTGATATTGATCTTTCAGACGAGTCTATCCGCGAAGCCGGTGCTCTGGTCAATGCGGAAAGGGAAAGTATCCTCTCTCTTATGGCCGTCCAGAAATCAAACCCTCCTGCGGCCTGGGGCGGTGAAATATTTAAAGCCCTGGAAAAACACCGTGTACTCCCCGATATCAGAGACCGGATCATGGCAACCGAAAAGACACGGGAAGAGCTGCTGGCAGGAAAAAGTCCTGTGCCCAAAAACGCCAGACGCATTCTTATCACCGGATGTCCCATGAGCGGCGTATACTCCAAAATCGTGGACACGATAGAATCAAACGGCGGTGTGGTTGTCGCTTTTGAAAACTGTGAGGTCATCAAATCAGCCATCCGCCACTTTGACACAGAAAATGAAGACATTTTTGAGGCCTTTGCAGACTGTTATCAGAATACCGCCTGTGCGATCATGTCTCCGAATGCCATCCGCTTTGACCTGATCAGACAACTGGCAAAGGATTATGAAGCTGACGGCGTTCTGGATATCACCCTTCAGACCTGCCATCCCTATACCGTCGAACGTGATAAGATGATGCGGCTCTGCAAAGATACCCTTCATATTCCATATATGGCAATCGAAACAGATGTGTCCGATTCTGACACAGGGCAGCTGGCTACACGAATCGCTGCATTTATTGAAATGTTGTAATAAAAAACTTTTAGGGAGAAAACATCTGATGTTGTTTTCTCCCTGATACGTTCGCGCATTGGAAATTTTCTATATTTTTAAAATCTCCAGTGCGTTCTTATAGAAAATGCATTCTTTTGCTTCTTCCGGCAGATTTGCCCGTTGTATCCGATAAATTTCCAACTCTGTATTCAACCAAGGGAAATGTGATCCAAACAATAATCTGTCATATCCCAGCCGTATTGGTATGTTTTCAATTCCCTCATCCGAATAATCTCCAGATGTCTCTATCAAAAGATTTTCATGCCGGTCCATCACATAATCCACATCTGTCAATGCATATCCACTGCTGTCAAACTGGCCGCCATGGGACATAATAAATTTCAGGTCAGGGAACTTTTCTGCCAGAGATGCCACCTGAAAACAATGAGACACCCATGGATATCCTGTTTCTATCAATACGGGCAATTTGTATTCCTGGCAAATCTCCATAAACGGAAATACTTTTTTATCATTAATTGCAAAAGTTTCCTCCCACGGATGAAGTAGCAGGCCTTTTAATTTCAGGTCTGTAATTGCTTCTTTTAAAATCCTTTCTGAATCCTTTCCCAAATTAGGATCGATCCGGGCAAATCCAACGATTTTCCCGGAATATTTTCTTTGCAGATCTGATACATATTGATTCTGTTTTTCAAAAAATGGATCTACTGTTTTTACCGGACAAACTACGGAAACATCAATTCTATTTTTATCCATATTTTCCAAGAGTTCCTTTTCTGTGCTCTCCTGCCCCAGCATAGATTTGCCTACATAAGTATGAAAATCAATTAACATTTTCTTTACCTCCTTAGTCATCCAGTTTCATAACTCTTACCGCATTTTTCCACAGTACTTTTTGAAGATCTTCATCTTTAAGCCCTGCAAGCTGTACTTTCTTCAATTCTACCAATGGGTCGCAGCAAGGAGCATCAGTACCGAAAAAGATACGATCCGCCCCGAGTTCTTCTACAAACCATTTGATTTCTTTGACTAATGGTACCTCTGAGGTATCGATATAAATATTAGAATACTTTTTTGCCACTTCTATTGCATCTCTGTTATGGGCATACCCTCCCATATGGGCCAGTATCACCGTAGTATCCGGACACTGAGCCGCCAATTCTCCAATCTGAAGAGGCAGACACATCATTTCATCTCCACAGTGGAATAAAACGGGTAATCCCAACTCTCCCGCTTTTCTGCAAAGATCTACCGTAAGATCTCCATATGGATGAAGCGTATAGTGTGCAGGATGAAGCTTCATTCCCCGGACCGGATATTTCTTACAGGATTCTTCCAAAAATTCAATAGCTTCCTGTCCAAACCACGGATCCATTCGCAAAAACATCATAAATCTATCTTGATATGGGCGGATAGACTCCCACAGACGTTGTCCACATGTCATATCCGGCCCCGGAAGATTCAGATAAGCACTGACTACTGCTTTTTCAATCCCGGCTTCATCCATCAGCTTTAACAGTTTCTCTGCGGTATCATGCCAATGAAGCGGTTCACATACATCTACATGAGCATGCATATCTATGATTCTCATAACAATCTCCTTTCTTCATGCGCTCTGCCTATACAAAAAGATTACAGGTACAGTCTTTAAACTGACTAATACACTTATCATATATCTGCTGAATATATGGCAGCAGAACCTCATTATCTTTCACTGATTTTTTATACCGTTCTTTAAACTCCTTCGTCATTCCCTGAAGCTCTTCTAAAAGCGCATTTTCATCTACATTCAAAAGCTTTCTGTTCTCCATCAGAATCTGTCCGGCAGAGATTACTGTTTCTACATCACTTCCATCTTCACAATAAACCAGGTGTTTATAAATATCATTTAATGGAGTAAACGCTTCTGTCTTTAGGTTGATGATACAGATATCTGCATCTTTTCCTTCTTCAAGTCCGCCGATCTCTCCTTCTCTGCGTAAACTTTTAGCTGGAGTCTTAATCGCAAGATCCAGAATATCTTTTGCACTAAGCCAGGTTTGATAATCCGCATCCACTACCTTTTGAAGAAGAGCAGCGAATTTCATCGTTTCAAAAATACTGTACCCGTCATTACTGCTCATCCCGTCTGTTCCAAGCACAACATTGACTCTGTTTTTAACCATCTTCCTCAATGGCATAATTCCACTTCCGAGTTTCAGATTGCTGACTGGATTATGCGCAACTGTTGCACCTGCCTCTCCAATTACAGCCATATCTTCTTCATCCATCCATACTCCATGGATAATCGTTAAGCGATCCGTCAAAAATCCCAGATCTTTAATATGCTGAACAATTGATTTCCCATAGAACTCCGGTCCGGTGGCTCGCTGCATCCGCGTTTCCAGAATATGAGTATGCATTGGAAGGTCATATGTCTGCGCAAGATCTAAAGCCTGCATCAGATAATCATCTGTACATCTTTGTGGCGCTGAAGTTGAGCATACAACTTTCATACCTTCTTTTCCATTCCAACGCCGGATGATTTCACGATAAAGTTCCAGCATCTCTTCCGGATTTCCTGCGGCTAAGAGTTCCTTCTGCATTTTTTCCGGAATAAACTCATATGTATATGGGAGCTTATCCATATAAGCTCTGTTTCCCATATTTAACGCCACATTTCCTTTCAGCCCAATATCCCGGTAAGCCCGGAAAACCTGATCATACCCTTCCACCGTACCTTTCGGGCATTCAGAAGCATCATCCTGGATGCAGGTAATCCCCTTCTTTACCATTTCCATAGCTCCCAGCATAGTTCTTAGATAAATCAGCCTTTCTGAGAAGGGGCCATAGGAAAGCGGCGGGCAGCTATAGAGCATCCAGGGTTCCAATGGCAGATTGTCAAAGAGTCCGCGAAACATATTTTCATCCGAATGCAGATGTGAATTCACAAGTCCTGGCATTACCAGTCTTCCTCTACAATCAATTATCTTATCTGCATACTCCTCCACTCCATGCCCTATTTTTTTTATTTTTCTCCCGTCAATTAGCAGATCCGCATCCTCTAAAATCTCATTCTTTTCATTAAATGTCGCAATTTTTGCATGCTTAAGCAGAATTCTCATAATTAAATTCCCTCCTATGAAAATAATCGATACGCATATGACTCCACACACAAAGGAATCAATGTATCCATTGATTCAAGATCATCGTACAAAAGCTCTTTGATCTTATTCATTCTATTAATCAATGTATTTCTGTGAATATACAGCTCTTTTGCCGTTTCACTGATATTAAACTTACATTCCAAAAATTTAAGCAAGGTTTGTGTCAACTCGGTATTATTCTCCGCATCATACTTTAACAGATAATGAATATGTTCACTCATCTGATCCTTTTCCATCCTTGGATATTGAAGCAAATAGTCATATATTCCCAATTTTCCAAATGCGAACTTTTCTTCCGGCAGCCCCATTTGTTCTCCCAGTTCCATTGCCTTTTCCGCTTCTTGATACCCCTCACGAATTCCGGCAATCTCCTGACTGCTTTTGCTGATTCCGATTCGTATTTTTATTTCTCCAGTCAGATTATGAAGCTTTTCCAGCATTTCATCAGCCAGATGTCCGGCTGCGTATTCCATAAACGGTCCTGTTTTCTGTCCGCGTGCAAAAAGATAGATTACATATTTGTCTTTTCGGAAAAATACGCACGAATCCAGACCTCTAAATTCACTGCTATTGCTGATCCCGCTTCTCAATATCTCCTTTATATCCACACCCGTTTCCGGCACCTGGCTTAACCAGACCAGCAGAACGATTCGTCTCTTCTCTACCGGAAATTCTAATTCCTGTAACAGTTCTTTCAACTCCTGCCCTGTAAACTGCCTCAATCCACTGAGATGATCATAGAGCTTTTGATATCGCACATCTTCCATGTCATACAAGTTATCCTTGCGATTTCGTACCTGTTCCAGCCCCATACTTAAAATTTTAGTACATCGTTCGATCAGACATTCTTCGTCTTTACTCACTTTTTGTTTATCTTCCAGAATCAGTAAATAACTGTCTGCATCTGGTATCAAAACGCAGTATGCTGGTCTTCTGGTCTTATCAGAAAAAACAAATTCTCCGTGATCTCCTTCCATTATCCCTGCTTTGCGGATAGAATCATCCTTCATACATATTTCTTTATCTGACATCTTTTTCGCCGCATATACGCATTGAAAATCACTATCTGTTAAAATTACTGTCCTTTTTAAATATTCCGCAATCCTATATACGATTTCCATTACTCCGCGCTTCGAAAAAAAGATATCTGATATGTCCTCGATCAAGCGCTGCTCCTTAATCCGAGTCTGATAGTTCATTTCAAATATATGGTTGTAAATCGTCTGGCTGATTTCAGAAAAGGAATAATAATAAGGGATTTCCAAAAGAGGCAGTCCTTCCTGTTCAGCCACATAGATCATCTCCTCTGGGATCTCATCAAAGTAGCTGTTTACTTTCATTGCCAAGCCAGTACATCCAGCTTTTTTTAATTCACGTATCATTCTTTTCTGCCCCTGTGGATTGTCAGTCAAAAAATAACCAGTAGTCATCACCAGTTCATCTGGCTTTGCCCACTTAATAGCTCCTGGACTGTCCACAATACTTACACCATCCATGCGTGCGTTTAGTCCTTTTGCCCCCGCTATACATCTAATATTTTTCAAGCCGCTTTTCGTTATTAGCCATTCCAAATTTGTCCTCATGCGCTCACCTGTGTATATAGCGTCCTCCTGGTATTCCCGTCTTTACTTCCATTCCCCGAAGATAAGTATGCTCAATCCCCCCGTGAAAATGGAAATTTTCGTAGACGCTTTTCTTCATTTTCATCTTCATCTGTTTTTTATCAAAGATTGTATCTTTTGCAGGATCCAGAATAACCAGATCTGCATCTTTTCCCACCTCAATACTTCCTTTTCTTGTATCAATTCCCAGCAGCCTTGCCGGATTTAAAGCACATATCTGCGCCATGCGTTCCAGAGAGAGTCTAGCTTTACAAACTCCTTCTGAATAAAGTGCCAGAAGTGTATTTTGGATCGAAGCAATTCCCGACCACATTTCGCTGATATATTGTGCTGATTCCTGGGTAATTCCAGGGGAATGATCTGACGAGATAATGTCTATCATACCTTTTTCTATTGCCTGCCACAAAGCAGTACAATTTTCTTTGCCACGAACTGGTGGTGCACACTTAAGCAATTCTCCTTCTTCTACATAATCCTGATCTGTAAACAACAGGTAGTGTGGGCAAGTCTCACATGTGACTTTTACCCCTCTTTTCCTTGCCTCTTGTATTATCTCTGCTGTCCTGGCACTGCTGATATGTGCAATATGAACTCTGGCCCCGACAGCCTCTGCGAATATCAGGCATTTTGCCACAGCCGCTAATTCTCCGGCCTCTGGGTGCATGTCAGACCAGTCTGCCCAGTCTGTACTCGTTTTATACTTTTCTGTATAAAAACAATTTAGCTCCTCGCTTTCCGCATGTACCATAATCGGAAAATCATATTCTGCAGCCATTTTCATTGCTTCCATCAGGATTCCGTCTGTGACTCTTCTAAAATCCTCTGCTCCACTATCTACCAAAAAGGCTTTTAATCCAACTGCCCCTTCTTCTAGCATCCCTGTGAGACTACTTAAATTATCTGTGGTAAGTCCTCCCCATAGCATGTAATCTACATATGAGTTTCCTTTAATTCTCTCCAGTTTTTGCCGCATGGTATTTTGATTCGTTGTTGAAGGTATATTGTCAATCGGCATGTCAACTACCGTTGTAATTCCTCCGGCAGCCGCAGCCAAAGATCCATGCTTCCAATCCTCCAGATTATCAGCTCCCAGATCATCCATATGCACATGGACATCAATTCCTCCCGGCAGCACATATCTTCCAGATGCATCAACTCTTTTTTTGGCACTATGAAAGCCTGTCGCTTGAAATAATCCTGCTATTTTACCTTCCACAATTCCAATGTCCAGTTTTGATATTCCTGCCGGAGTGACAACCTGACCTCCGCAAATTATCATGTCATACATTCTTATCTACTCTTTCGATATTTTGCTACTTTATCCACAAATTTTTTAATTTTCTCGGCATCCCAGTGAAGCAGGCTCCCTGAAACTGGCTCGTCCAGCATCAGTGAGCTGCTGACAACTGCACCTTCACAGTGATCCAGAATTTCATAAATATTGTTCTCATTTACGGATCCTCCCACCAGTACCGGTTTACCAAGTTCCATCTTTTCTGCTTCATTTAAATATTGAAGCGTTTCCTGATAATCATGTCCTGTTAAAATAAATGCATCTGCCCCAGCACGGTCTGCCCATCCAATTGCCATGGAAATCGGGACACCTGGCATGGGAATTCCTTCCCTGTCATGAACATCCGCATATATTTTTACCGGAGAATTCAACATCGTCCGATATTGAACCGCCGTCTGTCCTACACCTTCCCGTATTCCTTCTGCTTTATACATAGTACCTGCAAACACTTTAATCCTTACAAAATCTGCTCCAGCTGCAGTTGCTGCTGCAATCGGCGCTATTCCGTCGTGAGACTGCATAATCATGCCGAGTTTCATTTGAGGAAATTCACATTTTACCATCTTCCCAAGAGAAGCCATGATCGCAATAGTCTCTGGCAGGGCCGGTCCCAAATTCAGGTTTTCATCCTGAATATATACTGTATCAATACCATTTTTCACATGTACACCTACATTAGTCATAACATACTCTTCCAGCTCTGAAACAGACTGTGTCGGATTGTTTCTTCCATAGTAAGGAAGATGAACCGCTCCTATGATAACTGGTTTGTCTACATATCTCATTCTTTTCCCTCCATTGTATAGCAAACTATTTCCTGCAAACGTTTTTCTGCCATTTCGCGACTGATATGAAGCGCTGGCTCTATTCCAAAATCTTCAATGATAAATGAGGATGAAACTGTCCCATACTTGGCAGCTGTTACTAAATCATGCGTTTTTTTATAACCCACCAGAAATCCTCCGCAGAAACTGTCACCTGCACCTGTAGGATCCTTTACAACATCCGAATGATAAGCATTTACAAAAATAATTTCTTTATTTACATATACAAGACATCCTCTTTTACCAATCTTGATCACAACATTTTTAGCGCCAAGTCTAATCAGTTTCTCCGCAGCTTCAGCCATCGGAATGTCTCCAAACAAACCTTTAACCTCTACTTCACTGGGAATTACTACATCTACTAACCTGAAAAGTTCGGGAAGTTTTTCCACACATTCTGGCTTCATATAATCTTTTCCTGTGTCTAATACGATGATTCCATTCGGATTTCTTTTCCGAAAATATTTTGCATAGCTCAACTGCCTGTCATAATGCCTGGCCGCAAGAAAAACATCTGCATCTGCATATTCTTCCGGAATATCTTCCACCGTCGGCGCAAAATTCTCATGTGCTCTTGTTACCATTTCTGGTGTCATAACCGGGAACCCTGCTATCAATTCCTTACTCTGTTCATCTTCATTAAATGTAACTTCTCTTCTCTCTCCGTTTTCATCATATACCATTCCAGAAAACATCATATGGCGCATCGGTACATCCCGGATCCCTGTCGTATCAATGTCCTGCTCTTCTAACATCTGAATCCATCTGTCCGGGATATCTGTACCTTTTCTTGAAACAATTCCCACTTTACCGTCATGCCACAAATAGATTCCTGCCGCGCCAAAAGCCGCATTACCGCCAAAAACATTCAATTTTTTTATTCCCCGAGTATTAATAATATTATCAATGGCAAAACAGCCAACTGCTACATAATCCATATCCCAATGCTCCTACTTTCCTAATTTTTCTCTAGCTTCTCTTTCCTGTTCTACAGAAAGATAGTACCCAAACATTTGTAACGGGACAGAATAAACAAAATTTGCAAAGCATTCTTCCGCTTCTGGAAGTAAAATAGCATCATCTGCTTCTTCTGCCAGGTTTTTTTCTGATTCAGCTGTCAGAACATATGCCTTCCCCTCTAGTTCCTTACATGCCCAAATCGTTTCAATCCCACGATGCGTAGAAAATCCTGGTGGTGCAATTAAAAATAAGGAATCTCCTTTTTTTACTGTATTATAGTGATGAAATTCTTCTAATTGTACCGGAACGGCATACCCCGGTGTAGACTCTTTTACCTTTGCGGCCCCGTACTCAGCACAGGTATAGAAAGGTCCGCCTCCACAGAAGAAAAAGATTTTCTCATGATATAATTCTGCTGCCATTTTTTTAATCTTTTCTTCTGTCATAACTACAGCCTCTTCCATTAGTTCTGGAATCTTATCAAATTGTTTTTCATAATAATCGATTCTTTTTCCATCAATTCCCATACACCTCGCAAGTTCAATCCCGAGCTGTACAACCGTGGCCATTGCAGAAGTAGATGACTGAGTTGGCCAGCCTTTCCGGGAAGCATGAATCAAAATTCCTGCAGTCGCAGCTTCCATCAACGGTGAACCGGGTGTATTTGAAAGAGCCAGTGTCTGTGCACCGCAACTTCTGGCTACCAAGAGTGCCTCTAATACACGAATGGTTCTTCCGCTGGAAGACAATGTAATTACCAGACTATCCTCGCTCACGGCATGGCTATTATAATAAGCAAAATCCAGAGCATCTTCTTCTTTACATGGAATACCCAGCAATATTTCTAAAAAACATCGAGTTCCCCGTAAAGCTGCTACTGAATCACCACATCCAATCATATAAATCTGTCGGATCGGTTTCTGGCTTAGCTTTTTCGCTGTCTGTACAATTGCATCTCTTTCCTTTTCTAATGTTTCTCTGATCTTATCCGGCTGAGCTTTTAACTCTTCGTAAGTATAAGAATTCCGTGCCAGTCGTCTTTCATCAAGGGGATCATCTCCGGCAACCGTCCTCCAGGTATTGTCACCTTCCTCCTCGTATATATTCTTCAGCAGTGTCCTATCCGCTTCGTTCAATATAGAATCTTCTCTTAAAAGTGGTGGTACTATTCTAAAACTCATCTTTTTTTCTCCTTATCAATGCGTCTATAAATTCATTATTTGTTGTAATTTCTTCCCCTAAACCTAATTCTCTGGATAATCGAATTACATAAGGTGTTTTGAGCATGGATTTTTGCAGCACATCATCATTATGAAAAATCTCGGCAGGCGTTCCCTCCTTAATAACCTTCTTTTTCGCCATCACAATAATCCGATGAAATGTATTAATCGCGAACTCGATATCATGCGTAATGGTAATGACTGTTTTTCCATTTCCATGTAATTCATCAATAATCTGATTCAATCTCAGCAGCCCCTCACGATCCTGTCCGGCTGTTGGCTCATCAAAGATATATACATCCGGATCTGACGCAATAATAGATGCAATCGCCACAAACTTACGAATAGATAATGGAAGTTCGAACGGATTTTCATCCTTTGCATCTGTAAGACCTGTTAATTCCAACGCCCGTTTACACCGCTTCTGTATTTCCTCTTCCGAAAGTCCCAGAGCCTTACGCGGGCCAAATTCTACTTCTTCCTGCACAGTTGCATGAAAAATCTGATCATCCGGATTCTGAAACACATATCCAACTTCTTTCGATATCTGTGCTGTTGTATAATCCTTTGTGTTTTTTACCCCCACCATGACCTTCCCTTTAGTCGGTCTTTGCAGATTATTCATCATCTTTACAGTTGTGGTTTTTCCCGCTCCATTCTGACCCAGAATCGCAACTCTTTCTCCCTGACGGATAGAAAGTGTAATATCAGATACCGCCTCATATCCATTTTTATAAGTAAAGGATACATGATCCAACAGAATATCTCCCATATCTTCTCCTTCCTATGTTGACATCAATAATTCCCGTGCTTCTTCGTAAGTAATAGGAATTTTTCCATAATCGATTCCTTTTTTCCTCAATTCATCAAAAATAACACTTATCTGAGGAAGCTGAATCCCATGTTGCTCCAGTTCTCTCTGTGCCAGGACTTCATGAACCGGGCCGTTTACAATATTTTCTCCGTTTTCCAGAACAATTACCTCATCTGCATACTCCGCAAGCAGATCAATCTTATGTTCCACTAAAAGAATCGTTTTTCCCTCTTCCTTCAATGTTCTGATAATTTTAAAGATACTCTCTGTCCCCTCCGGATCTAACTGTGAAGTCGGCTCGTCAATAACTAATATTTCTGGATCCAGAACCAATACTGAAGCAAGTGCTACCCTTTGCTGCTGCCCACCAGATAACTCAAACGGATTTTTCATAAGTAATCCTTCAATATCTGTCTTCCTTGCTATATTGACAACTTTTTCTTCCATTTCTTCCGGATTCATTCCAAGGTTTTCCAGTCCATAGGCAATTTCTTCCAGTACCGTCTCTCTGACACCGGAAATCTGACTGAATGGGTTCTGCAGCACATATCCCATCATTTTTGACACTTCTCCTGGTCCGTATGAGTCTACATCTTTTCCTTTAATTAACACTTCTCCTTCTAATTTCCCTTTTTCAAACTTTGTTGCAAACCCACATACAATCACACACAGAGTCGTCTTTCCTGATCCATTTCCGCCGATAATTCCATATAGTTTTCCGGGTTCCAGACTCAAACTGATATTTTTTACCGCCGGATGGTTTACAAGCGGATATGTATATGTAACATTTTTCAATTCAATTATCTTGTCAGCCATACAATGGTCCCTCCTATTGCACAAAGTACGATAATCACAGATATCATCAAGGCCCTCTTTTCATATCCGTTATGGGTAGCAGGAATCATAATTGTTTTTTTACACTGCACCGAAAACGCTTTTGATTCCAATGTCAGTGCTCGTTCGCCTACTTCCAGCATTGCATTTACTACCAGTGGAATAATAATCGGCACAAATGCTTTTGCTCTGACAAAAACATTCCCTTCTGTTTCTACTCCTCTTGCACGCTGTGCATCCATAATGGTATAAACATTCATCCGCATTACATCAATCATTTTAAATGTGGATAAAAAAACATAGGCCGCTTTATGATTCAGACCGCTTTGTTCCATTGCAGAGCTGATTTCCTGATAGCTAGATGTCCTGAACAACCAAAAGAAAATACCGGCAAAATTTAAAATGTTAAACGCAAGAGTCAGCCCTTTATCCAATCCTCCGAGATATATATGTATAATTCCCCATTGCCACAGGAGTACCGGCTCGCTTCCTTTAATCAGAAGAACCTGTATCAAAAATACAAAACATACAAAGTAGCTGACCACTTTTATAAAAGAAAAATAGTCTTTAAACTGCCCACTAACTGCAAACAGCAGTGGAATGCAAAATGACAACGGAATCAGCAACAGGGGAAGTTCACGGAATTGTATAATGTTTGCTAAGACAATCAGAATCACATACATACCCAGCATCTCTAGTTTACATATTGGATATAGCCCCGCAATCTTATTCTTCTTTGGTTTCATCAATTCTTCGCGATACATAAATTCCTCCATTTCTGTTCTATGTAGCACAAAAGAGGCTGCCGCATCAGTGAGCGACACCTCTTTTGATGCTGATTTTATTCTGCTTTCTTTTTCGTATAATTTTCTCCTAAACTGTACTTGATCAATGTTCGGTCGGGTATTACCTTAATTACTGCAAAGGAAATAATAATAGCAAGCGATCGATCCACAAGATTCACCCAAAAATCTGTTCCAATTACAGCTGTGACAATATTGGTTCCAGCAGCCATCAGGCCGGCAATCGCAACTGACTGACCACCGTTTCCTGAAATACCTCCAAATCCGAAAATCGTAATTGGAGAAGCAGTACAGATTGTAGTCAGGATTAATGCGAGAACAATGACCACTAATTTCCACTTTTGTGTTGTAAACCATTTCTTTCTGGCAAATGCTCCTGCAACAAGACCAACTGCCGCTGAGGTAATCGCAAATGGAATCAATGTCGGGTTGTCTGTTATTCCCATACATAGATTTGTCAGAATACCTGTGACCGCTGCGGCCCATGGTCCAGACAACATTGCCATCAAAACTGTTCCAATTACGTCCAGGAAGATTGGTAATTTCAAAATTTGTACGATCTGATCTCCCACAACATTGACCGCTACACAAATTGGAATCGTCAGCACTGCTACCATTGAGAAATCTTCCTTAATTGAATACTTTTTCTTTTGTTCTGCCATAATCTTTGTCCCTCCTTGTAAAAGATTCCTTTAATTTGTGTTTATTATATCTTTCTCTTGTAACATTTCAACAAAAGTGGCAGATAAGTATGCGGTCTGCACAGTCTTTTTTCATTTTCTATAAATTTTATACATTTTTTTTAAATTTTTAACAATAAATCTATTTCTTCTATATTGGCAGGCTATTTCGCACACAAAGCGCCCCGTACCCTACCTGTGGATTAGGATATTCGGTAAATCCCGGAAGGGGCTGGGCGCCTCTGTGAAAATAAGCCTTTACCTTTTCCCCGTATAAATAAGGATCATTCCCCCTGACAATTCCCCATTCCATCATGAGGGCTGCCCCGCCTGTAACAAAGGGCGCTGCAAAAGAAGTCCCTGTAAACTGAGCATATTCTCCACCCGGCATCACTGTTATTACGTCTACTCCCGGTGCCACAATATCCGGCTTGACAATTCTGCTCCCCCTGAGATATCCTCTTCCCGAGAAATCTGCATATGCAAAGGTTCTGGCGTTATAGGCTCCAACGCTGATTGCCCGCGTGGCTGTGGAGGGAATTGTCAGAGTCGTCTGACTGACAGGGGACAAAAAACCGGTGCCCTGATTTAATATATTTTCACTGGGAAGCCACATGAAAAATGCTCCGGATACAATCCTTCCAGGCACCAGAATAATCTGCCAGATTCCTTCATTGATATAAGAATCTCTTGGAAGCAGGTCAATATAAATTTCCTGGGACGTGCTGTAAGGACTTGGTTCCCCGTAATATAACAAAATCTCTGTCTGTGCGACTGTAAATCTCTGAGGCCCGAGTATCTCCTGAAAGGGTCCCACTCTGGTTCCGGAGGGACTGATCAATACGATTTCCACCGTGTCAGTATATTCCTTCCATATCTGAATGCTGAGGTTGGGCTGATTTCTCTGAACTGCCAGCTGCACCACTGTCTCCTTTCCTTCTGTCAGCACACCAGATGTATGACCTGCACTGGCTGCTTCATTTCCAGTTCCGATACAGATCACGCTCTTCCAGATGTTTGCCATATCATCGATAAACCGCTCTAGCAGCGATGTACCGTCATGAGACCCATAGGTGTTTCCAAAGCTTATGTTGACTGCCACAGGCATCTGAAGCTCTGTCGCTTTACGGATCACATAATCCAGCCCCTTCATAAGCTCTGTGGTCCTCGGAAAACCATCCTGTCTTGCCCTTCCAAGCTTCACCACCACCAGCTCGCTCTCCGGCGCTACCCCGGCATATCTGCCCCGGCTGTTCCTGCCGTTTCCAGCTGCAATGCCCGCCACTGCAGTACCATGTCCCGAATCATCCATACTCGGCAGCCGTTCCAGCCGTTCTTCCACCGTGGCGCTCATCAGCGCTTCATTGATTTCATCCCGGGTATACTCTTTTCCCAGTGTCTGATCCCACAACGCCAGAATCCTTGTTCCACCATCCTCCGTCTGAAAATCTGACAGAGTATAATCAATCCCTGAATCGATGACTCCGATCAGAACTCCCTGTCCAGACAAAGAAAAACGGGATTCCTGTACTGCATCGATACAGGAAACCCGTCTTCCGTTTTCCACCTCAAAAAATAATCGTTTTGGTTTTTCTATATATTCTACTTCTGAAAGCGTGGCAAGCGCCTCTATCCTGTTCTCCTGAACGGTCACAATGGCATATTCATTCTGAAGCGCAGTGGTCTCTTCCGCCAGCTCAGATATTCGTTTCAGATCCCCGGAATATTTGATAATGAGCTCCCAGGTTCTTGCCTGTGGGTCATATCCCACCTCCAGCTCTGGCGACTTCTCCCGCTCCTGCAAAGTCGCATCCATTGCCAGATTTAAAAGGTTTTCAATCTTCTGATTCCCATAAATATCCCGAACGTCAACAGCCATGTCCATACTCCTATCCACCACTATTTCTGGTGTATCGTATGTGACATGGCTGTCTGAATATACCTGATTTAATTAAATCCTACCAGTCTTCTTGCTACGCTGTAAGCCAGTGAAGATATCTTTCTTCCTGGTTTCCCGGGGATATTCATCGTCTGCCCCAGAATTCCATATCGGATTTTTAAGAATACTCTCAGATCTTTCTTTTTCAGATAGACCCAGAGATCCTTTTTCTTTTCCAGATTTTCCTGCTTTTTAGACCGGATCAAAAGAATAGATGACACGGTCATCATAATTGCAAGATAATTGGTCATGTAAGATCTCAGTTTCTTACAGGTAAGCTTTGTAAGATCATACATATCAATCATAGCCTTGGTAACAAAGATCTGCTGATCGACTCTGCTGATCATGACCTTTTCGTTAACAGACTGATCTTCCCTTCCAATATAATAACGGTAAAAATCTACGTCCAGATAGTAAAGCTTTCTGACATGAGGAAGCGGATAATAAACATAGATATTATCCACATAAAATGTATGCTTCGGAAGTTTTAGCTGAATCAGTTTTAAAAGGTCTGTCCGATAGATCACCGAATGCATCAGAATGTACTGGTCAATATGGAAATGTCCGATATCCTCCCAATGAAAAATTTCATCCTGAGGAAGTACATTCCGATAATGAATACATTTTTTATGCTCTACTCCTACCTTCTCGTAAACATAATTGGAAACCAGCATATCAATTTCCTGCTCTTCGTCCCTGAACTGACGAAGTAGTGCAAGAATCTTATGAAGTGCTTCCTCGTCTACCCAGTCATCACTGTCTACCACCTTAAAATAGGTCCCCGAAGCATGGGCAAGGCCTGCATTAACCGCATCCCCGTGTCCGCCGTTTTCCTTATCCACCACCCGGATGATATCCGGATACTTTTCTTCATATTCCCTGGCAATCTTTAACGTATCATCTTTTGATCCGTCATTGACAATGATAATCTCAACATCCTCTCCACCCGGCAGGATACTTTCAATTGCATGAGCCATATAATCCTGAGAATTGTAACACGGGATTGCAAATGATATATACTTCATCTTTTTCTTCCTTTCTTCATCTGTGCTACTATAGTATAAATCATTTTTCCCGATTTTCCAATGTGCAAAACCTTAATGTTCATAATTTGTTCATTTATCTTTTAAAATTCTTTCATTTCTGTATCACCATTTCTTCACAGCTGTCGACTATACTAAAATCATCAAAAGAAAACAGACGATTCGCAGTTTATATTTGAATAAACTTTTTCATAATACATGCCGGGGACTGGTAAAGCAGTCACCCGGCATCCTCCCTTTGTAGGGGAAATTTTTAATCTACGGCTTCAGAATCCTTCTCCACACCATCCATCCACTTCCCCCTGCCACTGCGATTCCAAGACTCGCCACAAGTACGATCGTCCAGCTATTGGGGTTCTCTTCTTTCGCTTCCTGCTTTTCTTTATCTTCCGCTCTTTCATTTTTATTTTCATGGAGCCCCAGCGTTTTTTTGATCGGATTTAAAATCTGTTCTACCAGAGTTTCTTTTCCTGCCACTTCAAAAGTAATCCGTTCTGTCGTTTCATTTCCGGCACGGTCTGATGCCTTCACGGTCACTTCATAATCTCTCTCATCCTCTACCGTATACTGATAGATTTTACTGTGAGTACTGGTCTTTTGTCGGATACCATTAATCCGTATCTCACGGATCTCATCCTTCTGATCTTCCAAAGTCACCTGAAAAGTCTGTTGTTCCTCATAGACCTTTCCTTCCTCCAGATTACGAAATATCACTTTAGGCGCAGTGTGGTCAACCACAAATTCTGCGGACGCAGTCCCCACATTTCCTGCCGCGTCCACAGCCTTTACTTCCAGAAAATGAAGGCCTTCCCTGTTTACAGTCTCCCCCAGAGGATACAGACGCCCATCCAGGGATACTGTATAGGTATAGGTGGTAAAATCTTGAATGAGGTCTCCTTTTTTATTATCCAGACAAAAACTTTTCTGATAAGTCCCATCCAGCGCGTCTACATATTGGATGATTGGATTGGTCCGGTCAATGATCAGATTTCTGGCCTCCGAGGCCATATGGCCTGCTGCGTCTCTGAGTTCCATAGACACCTGATAACTTCCGTCTTCTTCCAAAATTGCCAAAGCTTCCCTGCCGCCTGCTGCGTCTGTCCATCCCTGGATCTCCTGTTCCCTTACTGCGCCGTCGGGAGTTTCATGGATCACTTTTCCAGCCGCGCCTGCAAGAACATTTTCTTCTCTTGCCTGCAGGCGTATTTCTACCGGCTGACTGCTGATCGTATAATCCTCAGCCCCCTCTATTACTGCCTCCGGTGCTTTTCCATCTATAAACAGTCCGCACTCTCTCCAGGTCACATTTCCTGCGTAGTCTACAGCCTTTACCGATACCTTCACCGGGGCGCCGCCTTCAGAAAACTGACGGATCTGGAACACCGCCTTTTCCCTGTCCGTCCGGGCGACAACCTGTCCCTGGACGCTGCATGAAATCTCAGCTGTCCGGCTGCCCTGCTGACCGTCTTTCGCAGACACAGACAGAGGGACCTCCTCCCCATACCAGGCATCCATCCCCTGCGGCACGCTCAAATCGATCACCGGACCCGTCATATCGATCCAGAATGAATGTTCCAGAACATATTCTTCCACAGGCTCACCCTCCTCATCCGTCATCCAGACTTTCAGTTCATTCTTTCCTGCCCGAAACTGTTCCTGCCCAAAAGCAGCTTCTTCTCCTTTCTCATCCAAGGCCTGTTCTATTGCCTGTCCCTCGCTGTTTACCAGGCGGCAATGAGTCATGCCGGCCTCGCCGACATGACGAATCTTTACCGCCGGCCATGACCGGTAATATCCATTTTCTCCATCCGGTCCGGGAATCTCTGCTTCAAACATTTTCACCTGAGGCTCCTCTGGCTTCTCCTCCGGTTTTTCCTCTGGCTTCTCTTCCTCCAGATCCCCAGGCTCTGTGATTTCTTCAGTTTCCGTGGCATAACTGATCTGATCCTGCTGCCAGTATAAAAGTCCCAGCACCACTAATAAAGCCACAATGCTCTTCACTCTCCGACCCATACTTCTCCTCCTTCTACTCTGATTCCATATTCCTTCTGCAACTTCTGAAATTCCTCACTTTCTCCAAGCGCCGGATCCCGGGAAAGATAATCCCGTATGGTCTGTGCACAAACAGCCCGGTCCATGGAAGAATCCTGGCAGAGGATCCGGATATGCGCCAGCTTTAAAGACTGATCCTGTGGAAATTCCTCTACTCCCTGTATGCACGTTTCCAATGCCATATCCACTCTCCCACAGTCTTCATACAGGGCAGCAGCTTTCCCATAATACTCCCTGCGCTGTCTCTCTTCTCCGACTGTCTCAAGAAGACTTGTGTACAGTTCTGCCGCGGTTTCCATCTCTCCGGCACGCTCATAGGCTGCGGCCAGATCCGCCTGAATCTCCCCCGTCTCAAACTCCCCTAATTTTTCACTTTCCAGACATTCTTCCCCCAGGCGGATCGCATTCTTCGCCCCATCATCGGTGTCCAGAAAAAGATAGCCCTTGATCAGGCACCGGCAAAATGCCAGTCTTTCCTGTTCTCCCCATACATCCTCCTGTTCTCTCACCAGTGATTCCAGTCTGGTCAGATGTTCTTCCAAAGAGCTTTTTTCGCCAGACCCTTCCGGCTCCAGAAATGCCCCGGCAACAGCTGCCAGTTCCTCGCACACTTCGGATTCTTTCCGGACCGGCTCCAGAGTATCTGCTGCCTTCTGGTAATCCTCGATCTCAAGAAAGTAGGCAAGCGCCAGCTCGATCCGCTCCTCCTTTTCCTGAAAATTTTCCCCTTCTTTAACCTCTGCCTTTTCACGTTCCGTATCCCTGAGGGTTTCTGCCTGCGCCTCCTTTCCGCCGGATATATTCTTTTCAATTCCCCATCTCCCGACTACTGCAAAAATGCATAAAAGAGCTGCCACGGCCAGCACTTTCCCGGCTCTTTTCCCGATATTCGGTTGTTTTTCTTCATAAACTGGAATATATTTTCGAATTTCTGATAAATTTTGAATTGCTTTTTTTGATGAGACTTTTTCACATCTCGAGATCAGCTTTTGAAGCCTTGCGGTTTCTCTTCTGGTAAGGGGTGGATCCACATCTGACATTGCCAGCAGATACTGGATCGTCCTTCCCATGCCATAAGCGTCCAGGCTGACAGACGCTTTCCGGTAATATGGCGCCTCTCCGGGAAGAAAATGCTCCCGTATACTTTTTCTCCTCATCAGGCGCAGCATTTCTTCATTGGAACCGGCTTCCATATCCGCCAGATAAAGTTCCCCTTCTTCTGATACGATTACACTATATGGATTTACATATCGGTAACAGGGATGCTTTCTACATTTATGGAGCATCTCCAGCTGCCGCTCCAGGCACTGAATCCATCCAAACAACTCCTGTCTGGATACATGGGGATGATATTTCAAATACCAGGCCAGTGGCTTTCCCCTTACATACTCTGAACTAATGTAACAGATCTGACCATGCTCGATCAGACGCAGAACGTCATAACCTTCTTTTACTGACAAATACACCACCTCATTTTTGACACGTATGAATTTGAAACATAGGATTTTAATAAAAGAATATTTAGAAACATCTCTCTTAGAATTTCTGAAATAGAATGAGAGTACTATATATATTACCGGATATATACAAGAAATACAAGCATAAATTTACTGCCTGTGATATTTTCCCGGGCGGCAGCATTTCTACCGTCCGGGATTTGTTTTCACCTGATAAATGTCTTATCTGTGGCTTAATTCCTTTGGTGTATACAGATGCCTTGGAATTCCGTCTACCATGACTGGTGACACATCGCCCTGGATCAGTGGGCGAACATAGGATACAAATTCATTTGTCACATAAGTACCGTCTTCATTGACCCAATTTCTCGGAACCAGCTTTTCATCGTTGGCAATCTTGTGTACATCCTTTACTTCAGTTCCACACTGATATGGATCGTCAGACAATCTCTGCAGCACGACCATCTTTCCGGAATCTCCTTCATCCGCAGCCTTCACTGCTGCTCCTCCTACCTGATAAGCCTCCAGGATATCGACACGGGATGCTGTATGAGATGCAGAACGCTGCAGTGTGCTCAGTTCAATGGCACGGGTCTTGCAGCCATGCTCTCCTGCGATAAAGCTTGCAAGATAAGAAGCGGTTCCAGACAGCTGCTTATGTCCGAATGCATCAACAAAATCAATGCTGTTGCCAAGCTCACATACATAAGTGCCGTCCGGTGTGCGGATTCCCTCAGATACCGCGATCACGATGGATGGTTTCTCTTCAATCAGCTGTTTTACTCTTGCGCTGAATTCATGAAGGTCGAACGGAATTTCCGGCAGGTAGATCAGATCCGGCCCTTCACAGTCTTCGCCTTTAGCCAGAGCAGATGCGCCTGTCAGCCATCCTGCGTTTCTTCCCATGATCTCTACGATGGTTACGATTCCTTTTTCATACTCCAGGCAGAAACCGTCACGGATGATCTCCTTCATAGATGTTCCGATATATTTTGCCGCACTTCCGTAGCCCGGCGTATGATCTGTCAGCGCCAGGTCATTATCAATCGTCTTCGGGCATCCGATGAACCGGGTAGAGTGTCCGGTAATGATCGCATAATCGGACAACTTTTTGATCGTATCCATGGAATCGTTTCCGCCGATGTAAATAAATGCCTCAATATCCAGCTTATCCAGGATTCCGAAAATCTTTTCATATACTTCTCTGTCTTCATGGATCTCTGGCAGTTTGAAACGGCAGGATCCCAAAAATGCTGCCGGAGTTCTCTTTAAAAGCTCGGCATCCAGCTCTGTTTTGATATGATCTGAAAGATCGATATATTTTTCCTGTAACAGTCCCTGAACTCCGTGAAGCATACCATACACCTTATTGGCCCCGCGGTCTTTTGCTGTCCGGTATACGCCTGCAAGGCTTGAGTTGATGGCAGCGGTCGGTCCGCCGGACTGTCCTACGATTACGTTTCTTTTCATGATGATATTTCCCTTCTTTCCTTCAAATTGCATCGATATTTCTATTTTAGTACATTGTGACAGAATTGTCCATAAAAACCGCTTCTATTTATGCAATTTTACGGATTACTTACCCGGATTTTCCATTTGAGAAACTTTTCTTTGTGCACATGCATAACCTCGCATGCATCCATTCCCGTCTACATCTACCACTTCTCCATCTTCAACTTCAACTGACATCAGGCAGCCGTTTCTGCATCCGGTACAGGTAATCTTGATCGTCTCCATCGTTTTTATTCCTCCTTTGCCCAATGATATGCATAATGGACTGCTTTATTCCAGCCCTTCACTCTTTTTTCCCGATCCGCTTCATCGATCTTCGGCTCAAAAATCTGATCGACCGCCCAGTTCTCTTTAACTTCGTCTCTGCTCTTCCAGTAGCCTGTGGCCAGACCTGCCAGGTAGGCCGCCCCCATAGCCGTCGTTTCAATACATCTGGGACGTTTGACCGGCGCTCCTGTAATATCCGCCTGCGTCTGCATGAGGAAATCATTGGCGCTGGCACCCCCGTCTACCCGAAGAGACGTCAGCCGGATTCCGGAATCTGCTTCCATAGCTCCCAGCACATCATTGACCTGATAAGCCAGAGATTCTAAAGTCGCACGAATAATATGGTATTTATTCACGCCACGAGTAATGCCTACGATGGTTCCTCTGGCATAAGGATCCCAGTGCGGCGCTCCAAGGCCGGTAAACGCAGGAACCACATAACAGCCATTGGTATCCTTTACCTTCTGTGCCATATACTCTGAATCCTCTGCCGAATCGATAAGCCTCATCTCATCCCGCAGCCACTGGATCGCCGCGCCTGCCACGAAAATAGACCCTTCCAGCGCATACTCCACCTTTCCGTCCAGCCCCCAGGCTATGGTAGTCACCAGCCCGTTTTTGGAAAACACCGGTTTTTCCCCGGTATTCATTAGAAGGAAACAGCCTGTCCCGTAAGTATTTTTTGCTGCCCCCGGGTGGAAGCATACCTGTCCAAACAAAGCCGACTGTTGATCTCCTGCCGCACCTGCAATAGGAATCGGTCCACCAAAATATGACCCATCCGTCTCTCCGTATACACAGCTCGATGGCATAGGTGTCGGAAGCATAGCTTCTGGAATTTCAAGTAACTTTAATATCTCCTGATCCCATTCCAGTGTATTGATATTAAACAGCATGGTCCGGGAAGCGTTGGAATAGTCCGTTACATGCACCTTCCCCCTGGTCAGTTTCCAGATCAGCCAGGTCTCTACCGTTCCAAAAAGGAGCTCCCCTTTCTCGGCCCGTTCTCTGGCGCCCTCTACATGATCCAGGATCCACTTGATCTTTGTCCCGGAAAAATAGGCATCGATAATCAGTCCCGTCTTTTCCCGTATCATATCTGTATAGCCCCGGCCTTTCAGCTGATCACAATATTCAGCTGTTCTGCGGCACTGCCACACGATAGCATTGCATACCGGTTCTCCCGTCTGCTTATCCCAGACGACAGCCGTTTCCCTCTGATTTGTAATGCCGATAGCCGCAATATCCTCTGCTGATGCTCCGATTTTACTCATAGCCTCTACCGCCACCCCAAGCTGGGTCGACCAGATTTCATCAGCATCATGTTCTACCCATCCGGGCTTTGGGAAATACTGAGTAAATTCCTTCTGTGCAATACTGCAGATCTCTCCTTTTTTATTGAATAAAATACACCGGTTGCTGGTTGTCCCCGCATCCAGCGCCATTACATATTTTGCCATCCTCTCACCTCTTTTTATTCTTTTTCCAGACTTAACCTCACCTTTCTCCCGATTCCTTCCAGTTCTTCCACACTTGCAGGAGACGTGCGCTTTGCCGCCAGTCTGTGATTTTTCCGGTATTGCGTAGGTGTCACTCCGTTTTCTTTCTTAAATGCTTTGGAAAACACCAGACAACTGTGATAGCCGCAGGCCTCCGCCACTTCTTCGATCGACAGGTCCGTGATCGTCAGCTGCTCTCTCGCCTGAGAAATCTGAAACTTTGTAAGGAAATCTTTCGGCGACATTCCAAGATTTTCCTTAAACAGTGTATACAGGTAGCTTCTGTTCACATTCATATGCTTCGCGATATCTGCCACACTTAACCCTTCGGAATACCGGTTCCTGATAAACGTCACCGCCTCCTGGATATAGGCACTCTCTTTTGAAATATCTACGCAGGAATCAATCACCTCATCCTCCGTCAACGCCGAAAAAAAATCATAGAGCCTGCCCTGCAGATAGTATAGATTCGCTACTGTCACCTTTGTGTGCTTCAGCATCGCCAATACGATCTCTTTTAACCGTTCTCCATGCTCATATTGGAAAATCAACTGTCTGTTGTTCAGACCGATATCCTTGATATGCTTTTCTGCTTCCGTTCCTCCAACGCCCACCCACAGATAGCTCCAGGGCTCTTCCGGATCCGCCTGATAATAGGTCAGTGTCTCTGGCTCGATCAGAAATCCCTGGCCTGCAGACAGCTGATATTTCCTCTCCCCTACCTGGTAGGTCCCCTTCCCTTCCAGGATATAATGAATAATATAATTGGGGCGAGTGGCCGGACCATAGCTGTGCCGGGCCTCACATTGTGCATATCCGCAGTAAACCAGGTGAAAATCCTTGAACTTCGGTTCCAGCAATTCTAATACATATGAATCCTCCATAATTTTTCCTCTCATGTTCCAAAATGATATATTTCTATCATACTCCAGATTCAAGGCAAGAATCAAGCAGACATCAGTTTTTCCTTATGATTTCTTAATCTGAGCTTAAGAAATTTTCGTTTTCTTTTAGGGTTTTAACATACTTTGGACATATTTTCCTTTTATAATAAGACTCAGATAGTTGAACAAGACATCAACTATCTCCCCCTCATAAAGTAAATGCACTTGGAATAAACAGATTTCGAGTGCTGCACTTTCTCTCTCATTCCTTTAGATAACTATAACGACAACAGCGAAAGCCCCGGAGATGATCCGGGGCTTTCGCTTGTGCTTCTTTAATTCCAGAAATCCGTTTTATCTGCCAGATGAATATCCGATGCTTTAAATACCGGATTTTTCCCTTCTTTTTTCTGTTTCCTGTAATCCTTCAGACACCGCACTGCCGGACCTCCCAGAAGGATGATCACCGGAAGATTGATCAGCGCCAGGAATCCCATAATCACATCTGCCGTGCTCCAGGCAACGCTGAATTCCATGAGAGATCCGCCAAACACTACTACCGTAGCAAAGATACGAAAGGCTGACAGTATCTTTTTCCCGGGCTTTTTATCACACAGATACCCCAGACCCATTTCTGCATAAAAATAATTTCCAATCAGTGTGGTAAACGCAAACATAAACAGCGCGACCGTGATAAATATCGTTCCAAAGCTTCCCAGCGACTCTGCAGCTGCAGCCTGTACCCATGGCATACCTTTCAGGGCTTCGCTTGGAGCCACCCCAGAGCACAGCAGCATAAATGATGTCGCCGAACAGATTACTATGGTATCAATGAATACAGAAAGCATCTGCACCAGCCCCTGCTTGGCAGGATGAGACACAGACGCGCTGGCCGCCGCGTTTGGGGCAGAGCCGACACCAGCCTCGTTAGAGAAAAGTCCTCTCTTAATTCCCTGCATGATACATGAGCCGGTGAACCCACCGAAGATTGCCTGCAAATCAAATGCATTCGTAAAGATGTCTGCAAACATCTTCGGGATCAGTTCAAAATGAGTCACAACAATAAACAGTGCAACCGCAAGATAAAAAATCCCCATCAGCGGAACCAGAATCCCTGTAATCTTTGAGATCTGCGTACTGCCGCCGAACACACAGACACAGAAGATTACGGCCAGCAAAGCCCCGATGATCATCGGCGTCGTGCCCTCCTGGAAGAAGCTGTATGCCCGGAAAGAATCGGTAATATTAAAAGAAGCGACCATATTAAATCCTACCATATAGGTCATGATCAGAAATACTGCAAACACGGCTCCCAGCCAGCGTTTTTTCAAAGCCGCCTGGATATAGTAGGCCGGCCCTCCGTAACAGCTGCCGTCCTGGGCTCTTCTTTTATAAATCTGTGCCAGCGTACTTTCTATAAAGGCAGATGCGCTTCCCAGAATCGCTGTCAGCCACATCCAGAAGACTGCCCCGGGACCCCCGATACAGATTGCCGTGGAAATACCGGCAATATTTCCCGTACCTACACGGGACGCAGTCGACACCATCAGCGCCTGGAACGATGACAGTCCATCTTCACTTTCCTTTGGCTCCATGACAACCCGGATAGCTTCCTTAAGGAAACGAAATTGTACAAAACGAGTCTTAATCGTAAAATAAATGCCTGTCCCCAGCAAAAGTATGATAAGAACATAGGTATACAGCAGGTCACTTAAACCGTTGATGATTTGCGCAAACATAAGTTGGCCTCTCTTTCCTTTTTTCTTTTTATTTTTTATGCGGTGATTTTTAAGTCAGATGCCTGTCCTGGGTACCGGGAATCCGGCTGAACTGAAGCTCCCTGAACAGTTTTGTATATCATACCTTATCCGATCCTGTTTTGTCCAGAAATTTCTTTCCAAAAAAATACATACGGACTCGATTTTATGATATGATAGAGAAAATAATTTTCGCTTATAAGGAGGTACCTCATGAAATATTGTTCGAAATGCGGAGCGAAAAATGACGATACTGCTTCCGTCTGCCAGGAATGCGGCAGTCCCCTTCCCGATATCCACTACGACGGGCAGAATAATGGATCGTACTCAAACCCAAATAATGGAGCCAACCAGCAGTATCAGTATCAGCAGACATACCAGTATCAGAGCCAGCAGACATATGGAAATCCGTCGATGCAGGGACATCCATTTGGCATAGAGCCAAGGAATATCGTACTGTGCATTATTTTTTCCATCATTACCTGTGGGATTTATGGGATCTACTGGATGATCAAAATGAACGATGAAGTCAATATGCTGGCTGGTGAACCCGGCGCCACTACCGGAGGCATGGTTTTCTTGTTTAGCCTGATCACCTGTGGAATTTACGGATGGTACTGGCTTTACAAAATGGGCGAACGCTGCGACCGTATTAAAAACACACCCGGAAGTTCTAATGTTTTATTCCTGATTCTTGGCATCGTAGGCCTTAGTATCGTGTCCTACTGCCTGATCCAGGATACGATCAACAAAAGGATTCAATATAGTTAAAAAAATACCGCATCGGAATCGGTTATCCCTTTTCCGATGCGGCATTTTATTTTTCTTTCCTGATCTTTGCAAGCAGTCCTTCACAGCCTTCTTTCACATCCCGGTAGGTAGCGTCAAAATTGCCTGTATACCAGGGATCTGCAATCTCCTGCCCTGCTCTTTCGGTAAAGTCCAGGAGCAGATATATCTTTCCGTCCGGATCTCCACCGGCGATTCTCTGCATGTTCCGAATATTCCATTCATCCATTCCGATCAGATAATCATAGGTCTTATAATCTTTTTTTGTCATCTGTACCGCACGGTGTGGAAGCACTGGGATTCCTACTTCCTGCATTTTTCTCACTGTCCCATGATGGGGCGGGTTGCCGATTTCCTCCCGGCTGGTAGCCGCCGAGTCAATGTGGAACCGGTCGGCAAGGCCGGCTTTATTCACCATATCCTGGAAAACAAACTGAGCCATGGTGCTTCGGCAGATATTGCCGTGGCACACGAAAAGCACTCGTATCATATTTTAAAGTCCTCCTATTTTGTTCAATTCATCATCTAAACCTAATTATTCTGAAACAAACATTCCCACACACCTCCACAATATTTTCATTCTTCCAACATTGCCAGATAGGAGTCTAACCTTGTATTCACATACCCAGCAAACAACTTTTCCATCGCATTCAGATTATGATTTACATGATATTCATCAAAAGCATTGTAATAAGCAATCCGATCTGTAAATTTAATATCAATCGGCGGATATCCTGCTTTCATCAGTTCCAGATTTACAAGCAACCGCCCCGTACGGCCATTACCGTCTATAAACGGATGAATGCCTTCAAATTCAATATGGAACCGTGCGAGCCTGGGAATGATATGCTCGGTACTGTTCCTATAAGCTTCCAGCAACTGCTCCATCTTAGGTTGAATAAGATAAGGCTGTACCGGTTCGTGTTTTGCCCCCATAATTCTTACCGGAACTCTTCTGTAAACCCCACGGTCATCTTTTTTATCCGCCAGTACCAGATAATGAATCTGCTTTATCACACTCTCTGATAATGGCACCTGCTCCTTTACCAGATCCCGTACAAAGTAAAAAGCTTCTTTATGTCCGACCGCCTCCATATGGTCTTTGAGAGGCTTTTGATCAATTGTGAGACCTCGCAGCACCATATCTGTTTCCCGCAAGGTCAGCGTATTACCTTCAATCGCATTGGAGTTATAGGTATACTCCACCACAAATTCTTCTGTAAGACGCTCTGCCTCTCCTTCTGTCAATGGGCGCCTGGTGTCCAATTCTGCTTTCTTTCGGTCAATCATCTCTAACAGACTTGCTGCAGATCTATATCGACCATCCTCCGGTTTCTTTGCCTCTTCCGGAATCTTCCAACTACGTCCCTCACGGATAACTCCCGGGATTTTTCCTTCTGAGCATAAGATTCGTACTCTTCTGTCTGAAATTCCCCACTTCTCTGCTGCTTGTTTCACTGACATATACATAAGTATTTCACCTCGCTTAGATAATAATATATCCCATTATCGGAATAATAGCAACGCTATCGGAATAACATTTATCGTTTATCGGAACAATGCAAAAAGATCCAGCAGATACCATTGGCTCTCCCGGATCAATGCCTTCACATTATCCACTTTTCTTTCCTCAGTAGTAGTAAAAACGCCCCGATTTGCCGCATTTCAGCCGCCAAAGGCCGCTAAGCATCTCATCATACTCTGACTCCTGCCGTGGCACACGAAAAGCACTTGTATCATATTTCAAATTCTGTAGAACTGAATAGAACTAATCTCTCTGAATAATAGTGTAACTCACCCTCTTTTCTCATACGCTTTTTTCTGATAAATCATGCCTGTCAACGTAACTTTTCAATAAGAGCGCTAAAATAGCAGACAAGATCCTCGCAATTACTGTACTCCACCAAATCATCACCTGTCCGCCGAACAGAGGCGGCAAAATTAGCATAAGCAAAAGCATGAAAACCGGCTCTATAAATGTGAGCAAATAGGACAGCACGCTTTTTTCTGAGGCGTAAAAGCTGGCTGTCGTAACGCGGGTAACTGCTACAAACGGGACTGAAATGAGGAAAATAGGAATGATTTTCGCCACTTCCACATTTACATCATTAGATGCACCAAACAAAACTCCCAGACTTTCTCTTGTGAAATACATAACAACGCAGCCGATTACAGCCAAAAGCATGGCAAAGACATACGCCAACCTGCGAATACTTTTCAGCCGTGCGAAGTCCCGTTCTCCGTAACACCGGCTAATGAGAGGCTGGCTGCCATCGCCCACGCCTTGAAATATCAGGTAGATAATACAAATCATATATGCAATGCAAGCATATATTGCAATCGCCGATTCCCCTCCGTAAGAAGCGGAAAACCGGTTGATAATAATCAAAGAGATGTTGGGGGACATGGCAAGGCCAAAAGGGGCAATTCCGATTTTCAGGACAGCTATTGACATCCTGCCGATTTTTGAAAACGGAATTTTTAAGGTAAACTGCTTCTTTTGGATAATATAGACTAAAGCAATCAACATCGTGATGCCTTGCCCGATTACGGTAGCAATCGCAGCCCCGGTTACGCCTTGCTCCCATACCCACACAAAAAGATAGTCCAGAATAATATTGCTGATAAATCCCGCCATCATGGCAATCATGGCGTAAAAGGAACCACCGAGGTTACGGATCAAGGGGACAAGCCCTGTGCCGAAAATTTGCAGGATCGTGCCAAGGGTAACGACCACGATATATTCTTCGGCCAAAGACAGCATCGTGCCACTGGCTCCTAAAATCCGCAACAGTGGATTGTACCAGCATAAAACCGCAACGGTTAAAATGACGCTGAAAGCAATCATCAACCAGTTTGCTGCCGCTGTAAACATGCGGGCTTCTTTTTCCTTCTTCTCCGCTTTGTTGATAGAGTAGTAAATTGCGCCACCCATACCAATCCCCGTCCCAACTGCCTGGATAAAAGCGACAATTGGATATGCAATATTTACGGCGGAAAGCCCGACATCCCCTAAACTGTTCCCCACAAAGAAACCGTCTACTATCGCATAAACGCCGGACAAGGCAAAGGACAGGATGGATGGAAAAACATATTTAAAAAACAATTTCGTATCACGCGCTTGTATCATTGACATTCTTACCTCCGGCTTCCTGAAAAAGTTTTATAAACAGCGCGCCATCTTCGCTCAATCTGTGCATACGTTCAAGCCCCATTTTTTGAATGGCAGCCAATTCCACTTTTCGCAATGCAGGCAAAATCGTGTCGGCATATTCTCTCCCTGCCGCAGTGAATTGGATGCGCTTATTTCTTTTGTCTCCCTGCATCGGAAATAATTCAACTAATTTTTTGTTTTCAAAGTCTTTCAAAATCATATTGACAGTTTGCTTGGGGATCAGCCAGCGCTGGCTGATTTTCTTTTGTGTACAATCCTCGCCCCCCTCATCAATGGCAGTAAGGGTTAATAGGCAGCTCACCGATATGCCATGCGTTTTGGCCCACTCTGCATATACATAGTTTGTTTCCTGCCACACCTTATAATAGCGGTTTAATTCCTCAATCAATGCAGTATTGTTCTCCATTGTGCTCCTCCTTCAAAATTAGTACGGTTTTGTACTAATTCAGTATAGTCCATATCCGTACTAATTGTCAAGCAGGAAGAAATTTTCCCATTTCTGTTAAACGAAACTCTTAATTTCCCTATAGCTATTCTCCCTTCGTCGCTATTTCAAAATATTCGCTGACGGCAGCAAGTCCATTTGCAAGAGTTGCTTTGTCACAGGCATATCCCAGACGGAAACAGTTTTTCTCTTCAAAGCAGTCACCTGGAGTTACAAAAGCTCCCGTTTTTCTGTACATATCAGCACAAATATCGTATGACGGAATATGAAGGTCATAGTGTATAAGTGCTGTAGTGCCAGCTTTTGGTTTCACATAGCTGACATGACATTCATCTTTTATCCACTGATCCACAATTTCTAGATTCTCACGGACGATTGCTCTGTTTCTTGCCAGCAGTTTATCACCGTTGGCAAGTGCCAGAGCCGCAATTGTTTCGTCCAGCATACCGCAGCTGATTAGGTTGTAATCGCGGTGAGAAAGCATTGCGGCCACGGCCTCTTTGTCATGGCTTGCAATCCAGCCAAGGCGTATACCCGCAAGTGAGAACACCTTAGACATACTGCTAACCGAGATTCCTTTTTCATACAAATCCACAATAGACTCACACCATATATCTGTCTGTGTAAGATGGCGGTAAACCTCATCACACAGTACCCATGCGCCGACACTTTTTGCCACATCCACAACTTCCAGCAGCATTTCTTTGCTCATAAGTGCGCCTGTAGGGTTGTTTGGATTGTTTATACAAATCATCTTTGTATGCGATGTAACAAGGCGTTTAAGTTCGTTTATATCCAGCAGGTAGCCATTTTCTTTTTTAAGCTGCATGATCTCCACCCTTGCACCGATTGATTCGGGAATAGAGTAAAGCTGCTGATAGGTTGGCATAATGCTTATAATATGGTCGCCTTGCGAGATAAGAGACATAAATACGTGATGATTTGCACCTGCTGCACCATGAGTCGGCACAATTTCATCAGGCTGTATTGTTTTGTACAGCTTACATACACCCTCCTTGAATTTTGGTATACCAGTTATATCACCATATGAAAAGTAAACGGCATTCAGTGCCTTTCCTTATAACGTATAAAACGCCGTACCTACGGAAATGCTCCGAATGCCTTTTCATCCCCACCCGGTGGTGAGGAAAGCAAATATTAAATTAAAAAAAATATATCATGAGTCAGCAAAATTGTCAAATGATGTAAAGATATGATATAAGGTTGATGTAGAAGCAAATATTTCTCATAATTGACAAAATTCATATCTGCGCACCGCGCAGTTTTCCACACCAAAAGCGGCATACTCTGCGTTTGTCATATCAAAAAAATAGGATTGGATTACTCTGGAAATCCCGTTATGAGCCACCAGGATATAGGTCTTTTCCTCTGCTTCTGCCTTAATCTCGTCCAGCAGATTATAAACTCTCTGGGCCAGCTGCAGCATAGACTCCCCACCGTTGTAGCGGCAGCAGAAGTCCTCCTTCGCCCTCTGAAACTCAGCCCCATTGCGAGATGTGCCCTCCCACTTTCCAAAGTTCTGCTCTTTCAGGCGAGGCTCCATCCGTCTGGGTATTCCGGTAATCTCCGAGATATGACGGGCCGTCTCCGCCGCCCGGACAAGAGGCGAGTACAGGATTTCATCTGCCTGTATCCCCTCCGCCAGTATCTTCTCCCCAGTCTCAATGGCCTGCCGATGTCCCAGCTCTGTCAGCTCAATATCCGTGGCGCCGCAGATCTTATTCTCCACATTCCACACAGTCTGCCCGTGACGGACAAAATATACGCATCCCATCCTGTCTATTTTACCTCAACCAGCTCAATCTGGAAATTCAGCTCTTTGCCTGCCATCTCATGATTAGCATCAAAAGTAATTGTCTTCTCTTCTTTCGCTACCACCTTCACCGGGAAAGGCTGTCCATATTGGTTGGTCAGATAAACCTGCTGCCCTACCTGTGCCTCTTCAGAGCCCGGAAGCTGGGCGATCTCAACGGTAAATACCGCATTGGGATCTGGCATACCATAAGCTTCCTCCGGCATCAGATGAACATTGATTACCTGTCCCACTTCCATATCCGCCACAGCCGCATCAAATCCTGGAATCATCTGCCCCGCGCCGCAGACAAACTCCAGCGGTTCTCCCCGGTCATAAGAAGAATCAAACTGAGTTCCATCATTAAAAGTTCCTCTATAATGAGTCCGGCAGGTCTTTCCTACATTGCGTCCGCTAAATGCAGGCTGTGAACCACATCCTCCGCCACAGCTGCTTCCACATCCTCCGCCACAGGAGTGTCCCTCCTCATGATCCTGGCAGCTATGCTCCTCTCCATGGTGATGGTCACAGTTTACGCCCGTAGATACCAATTCTCCCTTCAGATAAGCTTCCACTGCCTGGTCTGCATCTCCCTCAGCGCCGGAACACAATTCCACGCCAGCCTCGTCAAGGGCGGCCTGTGCTCCGCCGCCGATGCCTCCACAGATTAGTACATCAATGCCCTGCTCAGCTAAAAGCCCTGCCAGCGCTCCATGCCCAATACCGTTGGATCCGATCACTTCACTGGAAACCACATTTCCATCCTCAACCTCATATACCTTGAAAGACTCCGTTCTTCCAAAATGCTGAAAAATATTACCATTATCATACGTAACTGCTATTTTCATACCATTATCCTCCTGATTGTTTTCCTGGTTATTTTAACATATCCCGCTTTCTTTGGGAATCCTCCTTTTATGGCAAGATCTGTACCGGATGAAAATCAAGGTAATCGCCCGAAACCAGAAAATATCTGACTCCATTAAATTCCCCTCGGATACTGTCCCCGAACCGGCTTTCTCCATGGCAGTGGGAATATACTACGGCCTCCGCTCCATACTCCTGCGCAATCTCCGTAAATGCCGAAGTTCTCTCCAGGATATTTGTCGGCGGATAATGGAGAAACATGATAAACTTCCGATATCCTGCTTCTGATGCCCGGCAAAAAGACTCCCGGAGGCGTTTCACCTCTCTTAAGACCAGCTTCTGCGCCTGCTTCTCCCTTTCCTGATCCCAGCCCAGAATCTGTCCCTGACGGTTCAGATAGAACGGTCCTTCAAAAGTAAAGCCTTTTGTTCCGACCAGAGCATAGTCCCGATAGACGGCAAAGTTATTCTGAAGAAAAAATAGTCTTCCGTCAAACTCCTCATTCAGCCGCTTTGTCTTTTTCGCATCCCAGAACATATCGTGATTCCCTCTCAGTAAAATCTTGTGTCCCGGCAAGTTTTCAATAAATGCCAGATCCTCGCGGCACTGCTCCAGATTCCTTCCCCAGGAATGATCGCCGGTGAATACGATCGTATCCTTGGGCCCTACGATCTGGCCCACATATTTTTCAATTTTCCGTTCATGATGCTTCCATACTTTTCCGAACTTATCCATCCTTTTGTCCGTCTGAAAGCCAAGATGCAGATCCCCTAATGCATACAATGCCATATGATATTTCCCCACCTTTCATACTCTAAATTATAGGCAGTCATCCATGGAATGTCTACTATACATTTTAACTTGACATTTCTTTCTAAAATCATATAATATTGTTCGTGCGCATTTAATTTGAATTCAAACTATTTGTTTTCAAACTTATCAGCAATCATCTGAAAGGGGACTTATATCAATGGACGAATCCTTCCACTATCTGATCATGGCAGAACATTCTCTTCTACAGAAGGGCCTTCTTACAATGTTAAAAGGAAGCGGTCTCTCTGCCGGGCAGCCAAAAATCCTGGATTATCTTCTGACACACAATGGAGCCGCACAAAAGGAAATTGCCCGGGGATGCCATATCGAACCCGGGACATTGACCACGCTTTTAAACCGGATGGAAGAAAACGGCCTGGTAGAACGCCGTATGCAAAAGGGAAACCGCAGAACCTATCATGTTTTTATGACAGCCGAAGGGAAACGGCAGGCCCTCTTTGTAATGGAAAATTTTCATAAGCTGGAAAACAACGCTTTTCATGGCATATCTGATGCAGAAAAAAAGGCGTTTATGAAAACGCTTCTGCAAATCTACGATAATCTCAATATATAACGGAAAGGATTGACATCATTATGACAAAACTAAAACGATACGTTGTATTTCTAATCGGACTATTTATTAATTCTTTTGGCGTCAGCCTGATTACAAAAGCCAACCTGGGCACATCTCCTATTTCTTCAATTCCATACGTGCTCAGCCTGAATTTTCCCTTTACTCTTGGTCAGTTTACAATTATCTTCAGTCTGCTTCTGATCCTGATCCAGCTGCTGATCCTGAGAAAAAACTTCAAAGCAGAGCATCTGCTGCAGATCCCTATTTCAATACTCTTCGGATATTTTATCGACCTGACGATGAAAATGCTCTTTTTTGTCCAGCCTGACACCTATTTATCCTGCCTGTTCTATCTGCTGGCAGGCTGTCTGATCCTTGGCTTCGGTGTGTATACAGAGGTACTGGCAGATGTAGCCATGCTGCCTGGCGAATCCTTCGTCCGCGCAGTGTCTTCTACATGGAATACAGACTTTGGTATCACGAAAGTCTCCTTTGACGTATCTCTGACTGTGATTGCCGCTTTACTTTCTCTGTTCTTTTCTCACCGCCTGGACGGCGTCAGGGAGGGAACCGTTATTGCCGCCCTCCTGGTCGGTTTCATTGCCAGGCTGTTTGGCCGGAAACTTTCTTTCCTCAGCCAGCTCCTGTTTGGCCCGGCAGAAGATTCTTCTGACGTCTCAGCCGATACCTCTTCTGACATGGAAACAGACTACCCTCCTGTGATTGTCATCGGCCGCCAGTACGGAAGCGGTGGGCACGATATCGGGAAATCCCTTGCCACGAGGCTTGGTTTCGCATTCTATGACAACGAAATCATACAGATGGCTGCCGGCTCTACCGGATATGACCCTCAGTTTATCAAGGACCGGGAAGAAAATATGACCAACAGCCTTCTCTATGATCTTATGAATCAGATGTATATCTATTCAGAATCCCAGGAATCTCCAAGAGATGAGATCTTTGAATCAGAAGGAAAAGTCATCCGGGAACTGGCTGCAAAAGGAAACTGTGTCATTGTTGGACGCTGTGCCGACTATATTCTCCGCAGCCGTCCCAACACGCTGAAAGTCTTTCTCCATGCTCCGGAGCCCTTCCGTGTACAGCGTATTATGAAAACAGAGCACCTTTCAAAAGAAGAAGCGCTCCAGAAAGTCCGCCAGACGGACCGGCGGCGTTCTGATAACTATCGCTATTATACCCGGAGGATCTGGGGTAGAGCGCAGAATTATGATCTCACTCTTAATACAGAAGCCGGCACAGATATCATTCAAAATTTTATCATCGAGATGACAAAGGTTTATCCTTTACATATCTCACAATCAGAGCAGTCTTAATGGCTGCTTTGATTATTTATCAGAAAATTCTGTATATTTGTATAAAATATATTTTTTATCAGATTTCCTATTGACATTTTTAAATTTGAGAGTTATTATAATTACATCAAAAGAAAAGGAGGACGGACCACCAAAAACAGAATTTTAACCTCATTATTTTAAAAGGAAAGAGGCATAGACCAATGGATTTAGTTAAGTAAAAATCCACTGTACGAAATCAATCGATACAGTGGATTTTTCATGTCGAATTGTATTACAGCCCGTTTTCGTATATATCATTCATCACTGTCTGCGCCTGCTCCATTTCCTTTTTCTGAATGATCTGCTGTCGGTCGCTTAAGATAGCCAGCATTTCATCCACCAGATCCTCGACTCTTGGCTGGCTGATACGGTAGAGATAGCCCAGCATCCTGGTAGCTGTATAATCCGTATTCATATATTTATAAGCAATCTCTCTGCAAAGATCCTCCTGATATCCTTTGCTTAACAGAAGATGATACAGTTCATCCGTTTTTCCCAATGCCATTGCGCTGCACCTCCACTTATCCGTTTTATCTCAGTTTCTCACTGTAGACTTCCCAGGTTTTGTCATCAAATAACACCCATTCAACCAGTTCCAAGGTTCCCGGATGTTCATCTGCAAACTTTACAGCCGTTCCTACTGCGATTTCTGCCGCCTCCTGCACTGGGAAATGATAGACGCCGGTTGAAATGGAGGGAAATGCAATCCGCCGTATTCCATTTTCCACTGCGAGCTCCAGGCACGAACGATAGCAGGACGCTAACAGTTCCCTTTCTCCATGCGTCCCTCCTCGCCATACCGGCCCCGGTGTATGGATCACATATCGGCAGGGCAGACGATAGGCTTTGGTGATCCTGGCTTCTCCGGTATTACATCCATGGAGCGTTCTGCACTCTTCCAGAAGTTCTGGGCCGGCCGCCCGGTGTATGGCTCCGTCTACTCCGCCTCCTCCCAGAAGGCTGGTATTTGCCGCATTTACAATCGCATCTACATCCTGAATGCTATCCTCTCGCCAATGGGGTTTTACTCCCGGGAGAAATCCCCCAGCAAGGATTTCAGTCACATTGGAAGGTATTTACAAAGTTTTCAGATGAAAATTATCTCATGTGCAGAACAGAAGACGGCATTGTACAGTACGCTCCTCTGTGCATCCATACATTCCGGCTGATCGCTCCCCGCAAGCTCCTGGAAGCCCAGCAGTTTAATCAGCAGTATCACAGTTATGAAGAAATACAAAACGTTCCTGACCGTCTGCGCTGGTGCCGCCATCACATGGGGCTGATGCAGAAAGAGGTTGCAGAACAGATCGGGATCTCCAGAGGGCACTATATAGATTATGAAGTAGGATATGTAGATTACTACCCGAAAGAAGTGGTGGACAGGCTGGCAGACTTCTATCATATCCCGGTTGAAGACCTTCTGGATGAATACAAGCCATTGAGCAGGAGCATAACCGGATCAACGGCACACCGACCTCTCTTGAAATGGATCTCTATTATTCTCGCTGGCACCTCAGGCATGGATCAGGGCCATTTAAAACAGTGATCTTCAATTATACTCATAATTAATTTGCGGATTATCCCGGCAAAATCATATAGCATCGGTTCTGAAAACCGGTGCTTTTCTTTTGCTCAATTTCCGCTCAATCCCCTCTCAATGTTCTTATAGCCTTCTTTCAGTAGAATGAACTTGCAGTGAATACAGCACCATTTCTTTAAAACCGGTGCTGCTTTCCAGACAAATCTACAGAAAGGAGGATTTATTTTATGAGCAAAAAGACAAATCAGGGAGGTGCAAAGACGCATGAAAGAATTTAAAAATCTCATGATCATCGGCGTGGATCACGGCTACGGCAATATTAAGACCGCCGGTACTGTCACAAAAAGCAGCGTGACAGCCTATGAGACCGAACCGATCTTCTCCGGCAACATCCTGGAATACGGCGGGATGTACTATCGGATTGGGGACTGCCACAAGGAATTTATCCCGGACAAAGCTGCGGATGAGGACTATTACCTGCTCACGCTGATGGCTGTGGCAAGGGAGCTGAACCTGTACGGCATCCGGGAAGCAGACGTTCATCTTGCGGCCGGACTTCCACTCACATGGATCCGCAGACAGCGGGAAGAATTCCGAAGCTATCTGCTCCGTAATCCGGAAGTAACCTATCGGTTCAACAAAAAAGAGTATCACATCCGCTTGGCCGGATGCAGCCTGTATCCCCAGGGATACCCTGCCGTTGTCAGCCGTCTCAAAGATTTCAGAGGGACAAATCTTCTGGCAAATATCGGGAACGGTACTATGAACATTTTGTATATCAACAACAAAAAGGCCGTGGAGAGCCGTTGCTGGACAGAAAAGTTCGGTGTCAGCCAGTGCATGACCGCAGCACGAAATGCAGTCATGGATACCTTCGGTGTCAGGATCAATGAAGCAACGATTGAACAGGTATTCCGCCACGGTACTGCTGATATCGGGAAACCTTATCTGGACTGTATCACCTCTGCGGCAAGGCAGTATGTGGCAGATATTTTTACCACCCTGCGCCGGTATGAATACAATCCGGATCTCATGCGGCTGTATATTGTGGGCGGCGGTGGCTGTCTGATCCGAAACTTCGGGCGGTATGAGGAAAGCCGGGTAACGATCATTGATGATATCTGTGCCACGGCAAAAGGATATGAAGCTCTTGCGCTTGCCGCTCTCCGCAGGAAGGAGCGCCCATGACAGACAGAATCCGAAGCACCAATGTCCGGTTTAACCTGGACAAGGAGATCCCTGCCCAGGCATGGCAGTATCTCCAGACTATGGACAGGCAGGAATTCAAATCCTACAGTCAGGTGATCGCCGCCGCTCTGGTAGATTACTTTGACCGCTATTACAAAAGCCGGGAAGATCCCTATCTGGAAACTCGGGAGCGGGAAGAACAGTTTGTACAGCAGATCGTCTCTGCGGTGGAGAAGTCTATGGAAAAAGCACTTCCAGCCTTTCTGGCCGGCTGCATGGCCGGGCTGTCAAAGTCCAATGCAGCCGTTCCCCCTGCAGAATCTCCGGCGACTGACCCTGACGCCGATGTGGACTGGGATTTTCTGGGCGAGTAGTCCCTGAACCTGTCATATGAGGGGAGGAAGCACATGACACAGTTTCTCACGCCGGGCAGCCAGATCCTGAACTATCTGGTATTCCCAAAATTTTTACTGGAAATAGATGATCTGAATGAGACAGCAAAGATCCTTTACATGATCCTGCTCGACCGGGCAAGGCTGTCACAGAAGAATGACAGATGGACGGATGAAAATGGCCATGTATACCTCTTCTTCACCATACCCTCTCTGGCAGACGCCATGCATAAGAGCGAAATGACCATCAAAACGGCGCTGAAAGCACTGGAAGAAAAACAGCTCATTTATCGAAAGCGTCAGGGGATCGGACGTCCTAACCGCATCTATGTAAAGTATCCGGATGCCCTGCCGTCCACAGACAGAAAACTGTCCATCAGGGAGACAGAAAACTGTCTGTCAGAGAGACAGGATCTTGTCTGTCAGAAAGACAGGAATCTGTCCGGTAGTAAAAATAAGAAGAACAAATATCAAGAGAGAAACCGATGGGATCGGGGAAACCGCATTCCTTACGGCCCCGGTTCCGACCGGAAATATGAATGCAAGGAGGAGGAAAGCCTATGACCTTAAAAGAGGACGAATATTTAAACGAAGCGGACGGGCTCATTTACTGTTCCAAATGCCATACGCCGCGGCAGTGCAGAGTCCAGCTTGGCGGGAAAGAATTCCGTCCGGCCATACGGTGCCGCTGTCAGCAGGACGCATACGAACAGCAGGAGAAAGAACGGAAACAGCGGGAATTCCTGGAGCATATCTCACGGCTCAAAGCCAGCGGCCTGCAGGACAAAGCGCTGCAGGATTATAACTTTTCCAATGACAAAGGCTATAATCCGGAAATCCGGAAAGCACATGAGTATGTCGCCCACTGGAAGGAGATGAAAGAAAAGTCTCTGGGGCTTCTGCTCTGGGGAGATGTAGGAACAGGGAAATCCTTTTTTGCCGGATGTATCGCTAACGCACTGTTGGAACAGGGCGTGCCGGTTCTGATGACCAATTTTGCCCGCATCCTGAACACCTTGACCGGGATGTACTCCGATGACCGGAACCGGTTCATTGAAAGCTTCAATCAATACAGCCTGCTGATCATCGATGACCTTGGCGTAGAACGCAGTTCTGAGTTTGCCCTGGAGCAGGTATTCAGTGTCATCGACAGCCGTTACCGGAGCAGGAAACCCATAATCATCACAACAAATCTGACTCTGGAAGAGCTGAAAAAACCGCAGGATCTGGCACACGCCAGAATTTATGACCGCATACTGGAGCGCTGTATTCCCGTGAAGATCAGCCGTCAGAATATACGGGAGATGAATGCCGCTTCTAACCTGAAAGCAGTACGGAAACTGTTCCAATCTGACACCGTGGACAGGAAATAGCATACCAGAAGAACAGGAAAACCATACCGGTCAGATCAAGACCTCACACGCACACAGGTATCAGTACCGGAACACGGCACAGCCGGTACCGGACAGATACCGGAAAGGAACTTTTATGGAAAAATTATCAACAGAAGAAACAAAAAAGCAGTTACTGCAGGCAAAACACCGGATGGAGGCTGCCCAGGCCAGAGACCGGAAAAAAGAGCGGAGCGCCCGGACAAGGCGTCTGATCCTGGAAGGAGCGGAACTGGAACGTGTTGTACCGGAAGTCCGGGAGATGACAACGGAGGAGCTTCGGCATTTTCTTCTGCTCCATTTACAGAAACATTCTTAAGCAGCAATAGCTCTGCATGTTTTTATTCCCGAAGGGCGCACTTACTCACCACTTCGTCGTCGCAAAGTCCGCTTTCCTCCGTTTTCGCCTCCGGCGGAAACTACGGACGCTACCTTGCTCCTCCTCTCCCCACAAAGCAGGCTTTGCGGGGTCCCCGTGAAGCGGTGGTATCCCTCCCGCTGGTCGGGCTCGTGCGCTCTGCCGAGGGCTATCCGCTGCTGGCAGGCAGCACCGGCTATGCAGCCATCCATCCGCCAGACTCCGGCGGATACACCTGCCGGAAGAACACCGGCAAATTTTCCGGCAGGATCCTCCAGCCGGAGATGGCTGTCTGAGAAAACCTGCCACCGGCAGCTTTTCTGTAGAAAAACATGGAAACAACCATGCTCCTTTATAGTACAGCGATATTCACAGGAAGGAGATGATCGTTATCGCAATTTACCATATGTCGGCAAAAGTGGTCAGCCGTGGCGCAGGCCGTTCCGCCGTTGCTGCTTCTGCCTATCTTAGTTGCAGTCGCATGTGTAATGATTACGATGGTGTCCAGCATGATTATACCCGGAAACAGGGACTTATTTTTCAGGAAGTCCTTCTCCCTCCAAAGGCTTCACCAGAATGGAAAGATCGGGAGCAGCTCTGGAATGCCGTGGAACGAGCCGAGAAAACCAAAGACAGCAGGCTTGCCAGAGAATTTGTTGTAGCACTTCCCATTGAACTGCCAAGGAAGGCACAAATCTCATTACTCCGTGATTTCATCCAAAATAATTTTGTCGATATGGGAATGTGTGCTGACTTTGCGATCCACGATACAGACGGTCATAATCCCCACGCCCATATCCTGCTAACCGTCCGCCCGCTGGAAACTGACGGAACCTGGCAGTATAAAACACAGAAAGAATACCTCTGCATCAGGAATGGGGAAGAAAAAGGCTTTACTGCCTCCGAATTTAAAGATGCTCAGACAAAGGGGTGGGAAAAGCAATATCCTTATAAAGTCGGAAAAAAAAAGGTATATATGGCACCTTCAGCAGCCCAGGAACATGGTTATATCCGAGCAGACAAACATCCGAAAAGCACCCGTTTCGGCAGACAGAATCCTGTTTCAGAACAGTGGAACAGCGAAGCACAGCTTCGAGAATGGCGGAAAGCATGGGCAGATGCAGTCAACCATACTTTACAGGAACATCAGATCGACACCCGGATAGATCACCGTAGTTTTGCTGATCAGGGACGTGATGAACAGCCTACCATCCATGAGGGATACCATGCAAGAGATATGGAGAAGAAAGGATTGATTTCCGACCGCTGTGAGATCAACCGCCAGATTCGGAAAGACAATCGACTCTTCCGGGAATTAAAACGGCAGGTAGAGAAACTAACAAAGACAGTCAGCGAAAATATCCATTCCGTCGCAAAACGATTGGAGCAGCTCCGGGGCACTATGATCATGATCCGTTACTATCTGTTCCATAACCGTATGCAGGCATCCTCCACCAGAGAATGGATTTCTATGATTACACCGGTTTTGAAGAAATACAAAGCTATCACAAAGACAATCCGGACAAAGCAGACAGAAAAGAAGTCTCTTCAGGCACAGAAAAAGAAACTCAGCTTTTTGCAGCCGGTACAGTACTATCAGATCAGCCAGAAGATCACAACTCTTACTGAGGATATTGAAGAATTGCTGTCGCAGAAAGAACGGCTTATCTGTGATAATTACTTTCACAATGAATCCGAAATAAAGACGAGTGAAATCGCTCTTAAAAATCAGAAAGACTTTTTAAAGAAACTGGATGCCCAGTATGACATCTTATCTGATCAGCTGACAGAAAATCAAAAAAAGTATCAGGAAATCAAAGCAGATGTCAGTCCCGAAAAATCTGCGGAGCTGTTCGATGCAAGAGTTGACGAAAGAGATATGATCAGGGATCAGGTTTATCAGAAATTATATGCCACGATGGGACAGAAATTCGATGCTTCCCTGTTTCATGAGTCTGTCAGTGACATAGACGATCGGCTCGGTGAAGATCCAGAAGCTTTTCATGACCGTACTTATCAAAAACGAATTGCACGGGAAATGGAACGCAGGAAAGAGCAGCCTGTCCGACTGAAGAAAAAAGTGCATAATCATGAACGGTAACAGGTGGAACTAAATACCGCCTGTTACTCTATTACATGATTAATTTATAATAATAGACTTTTATCGAGGTCTCACACCTGTCTAGCGGTCCTGTCAAGAATAAATCTTCTGTATTTTACTCCTCTTCAAAGATTTCTTTCCCATTTGTTTCAATAACTTTTTTGTACCAGTAAAAGCTGTCCTTTTTGAAGCGGTTCAGTGTGCCACCCTCCTCTTCTTCCCGGTCCACATAAACGAAACCATATCGCTTCTGATATCCATTCAGCCAGCTCAAAAGGTCAGTGAAGGACCAGGTACAGTAGGCCAGTACCTGGCAGCCCTCCTCCACAGCTTCTCCCAGCGCCTTGATATGCTCTTTCAGGTAGCAGATCCTGTACTCGTCATGTATCTGATCGTCCTCAGTCTTCTTGTCAAATGCTCCCAGTCCGTTCTCAGAGATGACTATGGGCAGCGCATAGCGGCTCGTAATCTCTCTGCAGCAGAACTGAAGTCCCGAAGGATCGATACTCCAGTCCCAGTCTGTGGTCATCAGATACGGATTGGCCGGATTTTTGTAAATCCCTGGCATCCCCAGCTCCTGGGCAGAGCCCTTAACACCGGTCGTGTTCATAGTCCCGTAGGGAGTGACTCCATCCATGGGATTGTACTCGCACACACAGCTCTGGTAATAGTTCACGCCCATAAACGTGATTTGTGATGCCGCCTGTCTGAGAATCTCCTTGTCTCCATCAGCTATGTCCGGCGCAATCCCCTTTTTCTTCAGATATGTCATCGCCGCAACAGGATAACGCCCGTATGCATATACATCCATCCACCAGTAGTTTTTCAGGTCATCGTAGTTGGCTTTTGCCATAGCGTTGATAGGCTTGCAGTCCAGGGCATAGGAGGGGGTGTAGGCAAAGCTCGCCCCTATCTGTCCCTTTCCTCCCATCTGCCGGTAGGCCAACACCGCCTTTGCATGAGCCATAAACGCATGATGATTGACCTGGTAGAACATTTTCTGGTCATCAAATTTACCCGGCGGATGCTGGGCTGTCAGCCATCCCAGCGAAGTAAATATATTCTGCTCGTTCAGAGTGATCCAGTACTTCACCTTGCCGTCAAACCTAGAAAACAGCGTTTTTGCATAATGTACATAATCATCGATGATGCGGGGGCTCTCCCACCCCTGATACTCATCGACAAGGGCCTGGGGCAGATCCCAGTGGTAAATAGTCACCATGGGCTCTATGTTGTATTTCAGGCACTCGTCAATGATATCCTGGTAAAAGGCCATTCCCTCCTCGTTGACCTCCCCGGTCCCCTCAGGGAAGATCCTGGCCCAGGAGACAGAGAAACGGTATGTCTTCAGCCCCATCTCTGCCATCAGCGCAATATCTTCTTTGTACCTGTGATAGTGGTCCACTGCCACATCCCCTGTGGTGGCTTTGTAGGTCTTGCCCGGGATGCGCACAAACGCATCCCAGTTCGTCATCCCTTTTCCGCCTTCCTTCCATCCGCCTTCTATCTGATAGGCGGCAGAAGCACTCCCCCAGAGAAATCCCTTCGGAAATCCTGATGCTCTCATCTGTTCCATGTCTCTTCCTCCTTTTCTTTTCAATCAGCGTATTACCAGTATCTCATCAAGCTCCTTCACCGGCCCGGAGGCGGTGGCAGACACATCCGCAAATGCATCCGTGTTGGATACGATGACCGGAGTCGTGATGTCATATCCCGCCTTCACGATCTCATCCTTGTCAAACTCCAGGATAACTTCTCCCTTCTTGACTGTATCTCCGGAAGCCTTTTTCGGATAGAAATATTTTCCCTCCAGATTTACCGTGTCCATGCCTACATGTATCAGCAATTCCACACCGTCACTGCTGGTCATCCCGACCGCATGTCCGGTCTCAAACATCATATCTATCTTCCCGTCAAAGGGGGATGCCACTTCGCCCTTCTCCGGGATGACAGCGGCTCCTTTTCCCAGGATTCCCTGTGAAAATGTAGCGTCCTTCACCTGATCCAGCGGGATGCACTCTCCCTGGATAGGGCTCGAAATACGGATTTCTCTTCCCTCCGGAAGGGGAGCGGCTGCAGGCTTGGCTTCTTCTGACAGAATATCCTCATCATCCTCGTCCACAATGTCTTCAAAGCCGATCAGCATAGTGGCGATAAATGCCACAATGATTGTTATGACAATGGTAAGGGCTGCTATCAGAAGGCTGGCTGCTCTGTCCTCCTCCACATACTGGACGATCGTCACGATTGCCGGTGTCGCGATGCCAAAGCACTTCATCTGGAAAAAACCGCCGAAGAGTCCGCCTGCGACAGCTCCGATGCAGGCCCCCAGCATTGGCCTTTTCAGTCTCAGTGTCACACCGTAGAGAGCGGGCTCCGTAATACCTGCCACAAGTGCGGAGAATGCGGAGGAGCCGGCAACCTGTTTGAAGTCTTTGTTTTTGCTCTTTACAGATACGGCGAGAGAAGCAGCACCCTGCGCCATGTTGGAGCATAGCTCACCGATACAGATAAAGTTCTCATATCCGGTTGTTGCGATCATACCGAGCTTTATCGGGGTAAATGCGTGGTGCATGCCGGCCATGACAACAAACGGATAAATACCGGCCACCAATCCGATGGCGATAAAGCCGAGCTGGTCATGGATAAAGTATACGATATCTGACAGGACATTGCCGAGGATTGCCCCCAGAGGTCCCAGTACGATCAGGGCGATCGGTGCCTCGATCAGCACCACCAGCATGGGGCGCAGGAAGTTCTTGGTCACCACGGGCGTAATCTTATCTGCCAGCTTCTCCACATACTGCAGGGACCATACCGCAAGGATGATCGGGATGACCGAGTAGGAATAAGAAGCATAGGTAACCGGGATAAAGCCGAGGAATTTTACCACCTCTCCCGCCTCGTTTGCATTGCTCATCAAGGAAATGAAATTGGGATGGAGCATGATAAGCGCAATGCTGGCCGCATAGTACATATTTGTCCCGAATTTCTTTGATGCAGAGATGGCGATCAAAACAGGCATAAAGAAAAAGGCGCCGTCTCCTATAACGCTTAACAGGTTATAGGTATTTCCTTCTGTATCAAGCACACCTATCATTGGCAGCAGCGTCAGAAGTACCTTGATCATGGCCGCGCCGATGATCGCCGGAATGACCGGTGCCATAATACCAGAAATCGTGTCCATCAGCATGGAGACGACCCCCTTCTTTTCCTGCTTCCGGGGCGCCTTCTTCGGAGCCTCGTTTGAAAAGCTGCCGAGCTTGTTCAGCTCCGCAAAGACATTGGCCACATCATTTCCTATGATGATCTGGTACTGTCCCGCCTTCTTCATCACTCCCATAACACCTTTTGTCTTTTTCACTGCCTCGTCGTCCACAATGGACTCGTCTTTCAGCGTGAATCTCAGCCTGGTCATACAGTGTACGAGGCTGATCACATTTTCTTTTCCTCCCACACGCTGCAGGATTTTCTTTGCAACACTTGCGTAATCCATATCTTCACCTCATTAGAATTGATATATGTATCCCGGAAGTCTCCGGAAAAAGAAAGACCTGGCCTTAAAGAGCGCATTTTCCCGGGAAATGCGCCCCTCAGGGCCAGGTCTTGCTTAACTGAATAATAACAAACCTGTGAATTAGCGGTGCTGTTCGTCCAGTATTCTCTTTATATGGATCAGAAGATACAGCTCCTCATCTATGCTGAGCCGGTATCCATACTGCTTTTCAATGAACCGGGCCACCTTTTCCACACCCGTGTAGGCATGCCCGTTCTGTGCCACCATTGCCTGGTATATCTCCTCCATGCTGTCCTGGTAGACCTCACCGTCCAGGACTCTGGATGAGAAGAATTTTAAATGTGTCAGAAATCTCTGATAGGACACAGAATCCTCGTCAAATTCAATCCTGAAATGTATTTTGACAATCTTGATAATGGCATTGATCAGCTCTGTCATCTTCTGCACATCTGAAACCTCGTTGCTCTCAAGCTCTGAGGATATGATATGCATGGCGATAAATCCCGCCTCGTCTTTTCCCAGGTCAAAGTCAGTCATACGCCGTATCCACTCAATGGCCTCCTGAGCTACCCTGTATTCCTGGGGATAAAATTTTCGGATCTCGTGTCGCATCAGATTCTTAAGGCTGATACCTCTCTGGTATCTCTCCACAGCAGAATTGATGTGGTCTGTCAACGTCACGTAGAGGGTATCTCTCACCTTCAGGCCTGCTTCTCTGGAAGCAGTGACTACCTTGCCGGCAATCTCCAGATATTTCTCCGATATTTCCCTCACCACCTGCTGGAGCCTGTAATTGTCCTCCGCATTCTTCAGACAGTAGATCTTCTCCACGCGGGACTTGTCCAGCTCCTCGCCCTTTTTCTTTTTAAACCCGATGCCGGCGCCGGTAATGATGATTTCCCGGCCGCACGGGTCCAGCGATACAACTGCATTTGTATTCAGAACTCTGACGATCTTCACCTGTTCCTGCCCCCTCCGGCAAGCATCCAAAACGGCTCTGCCATAAAAAAAACTGCCTATAATACTATTTATCCCAGTCAGTATTATAAACAGTCTTGCTTACCATTACGTAATAACAAACTTAATTTACCTGTATATATTAACAGCTCTCGGTCCATTTGTCTATAGCTATTTTTCTTTTCATCATATATTACAATTTTCTTTTTTTATTTTTGTACAATATTTCAAAATTATTTTCTCAGCTCCAGCCAACCTGTAGAACTATACAAAACATTTTATCTAAAATATGATGATCGGAGCCGACATTGCAAAGCTTCTATCATTTTCCAATACAAGTACATTCTCATCTCTTTTCTGTAAAATGTATGGATGTTCACCACGTCAGTACAAAAATTTTTCCAAGAACACGGATGAAATTTGTTGAGGAAAGAGCTTTTTGACTGATATTAATTTCAAGATTTGAAAGTTATTCATACTTTACTTTTATACGCATATATGTCTCTATTACCATTTACCCGTTTTATACTATATGATATAATAGCTTAAGTCATATATCGTATAATAAGGAGAAACATAATGAAAGAAAATGAGAATTATATTGCCATCTATTCCCGAAAGTCAAAATTCACCGGCAAAGGTGAAAGCATCGGCAATCAGGTTGAACTCTGCAAAGAATATATCCAGGCACATTATACTGAAATTCCACAGGATCATATTTTAGTGTATGAGGATGAAGGCTTTTCCGGCGGTAATCTCAACCGACCGGACTTTAAAAAAATGATGGAAGCTGCAAGGCAGCGTAAGTTCAAAGCGATCATTGTCTACCGCCTGGACCGAATCAGCCGGAATATCAGTGACTTTTCCAGCCTTATTGAAGAATTGTCAAGACTGGACATTGCTTTCATATCTATCCGAGAACAGTTTGATACCGGAACTCCCATGGGACGGGCCATGATGTATATAGCTTCTGTTTTTTCCCAGCTGGAGCGTGAAACCATAGCCGAGCGTATCAGAGATAATATGCATGAACTGGCGAAAACCGGACGATGGCTTGGGGGAACAACTCCCACAGGATATGCCTCAGAATCGGTACAGAAAGTTACCATAGACGGGAAAGCAAAAAAGGCCTGCAAGCTGAAACTGATACCGGAAGAATCAGAAATTGTCCGTCTGATCTACAGCCTGTATATCGAACACGATTCTCTGACTTCTGTAGAAGCAGAATTAATAAAGCGGGGACTTAAAACAAAAAACAATAAACTCTTTACCCGTTTTTCAATCAAGTCTATCTTACAGAATCCGGTTTACATGATCGCGGATGTAAACGCATATAACTTTTTTGTAAAAGAGAACGCAGATCTTAATTCTGCCAAAGATGAATTCGACAGCGTCCATGGCATGATGGTATATAACTGCACCAAACAGGAAAAAGGGAAAGCCGTCACCTATCTTCCGCCCGATGAATGGATTGTTGCGGTAGGTCTGCATCAGGGCATTGTTCCGGGCAAAGTCTGGATTTCTGTACAGGAGTCTCTGGATCGGAATAAAAGTAAGGCATACCGAAAGCCTCGGAATAACGAAGCACTCCTGACCGGTCTTTTATACTGCACCTGCGGCAGCCGTATGTATCCGAAAATCAGCAAGCGAAAAACTGCTGACGGGAAGCCGATATACACTTATGTATGCAAATTAAAAGAGCGCAGCAAACGTTCCATGTGCAACAGTAAAAATGCCAATGGGAACACACTGGATCTGGCTGTGATCGAGCAGATCAAGCTGCTGGAAGATGACAAAGGTTTCTTCATTGACCAGCTGGAACAAAGCCGGAAATTCTATACCGGCAACCGTGCAGCCTATGAAGATCAGCTGGCTTCTATCCGTCATGAGAAAGAAGAACTGGAAAAGAAAATTGAAGGTCTGGTTGATTCCCTAGCCGATTTGGGTGACAGCACGGTTAGGAATCAGGTGGCACGACGCATTGAACAGCTGAATCAGAAATGTGAGGAAACAGACACCCGGATCCATGAACTGGAAGCACTGACTTCCCAGCACACTTTCAGCGATATCGAATTTGACGTCATGCGGCAACTGCTGTCCGTTTTCAAGACAAGCATAGATGAAATGACCGTAGAACAGAAACGTGTGGCGATCCGCACACTCGTCCGCAAAGTTGTATGGGACGGTGTCAACGCCCATATTATCCTCTTCGGGGTGCAGGATGATGAAATTGAATATCCGCCGCTTTCCTATCAAGCAAATGAAGCAGACAGCACAGAAGACGACTTAGAAGAGTTGGAACGGTTCAGTGATGTGGATTATGAAGATGAAATCGCTGACGGCTCAAAAACTCATTGGGGTGAGGATAGCAAATACAGGTAATATCACCGCGTATGGCCCGGAATGTTGTCTTCTTTTTTTCTTTCATCTGCCATATTCCTCCTCAACTGAAACTTTTTTCTTAAAAGAGAAGCAAAAGAACCGCCTGCACGGCAAACATCACTGGAACTATACGGAACAAAGGCTTTTTTGTCTTATGATGGAACAGATACATTCCTGCCGTTGCTCCGGCCGCGCCGCCAATCAGGGCAAGTCCCAGAAGCGCGGCCTCACTGATCCGGTACTGATGCTTTCTGGCTCTTCGTTTATCGATGCCAAAGGCTGTAAACGCCGCCAGATTGATAAAAATAAGAAAATACACAGTCCACCTCTACCCCAGCAATGCGCGCACCATATCTGCATCAAAAACAACAGACTCTACGTGATCCACCTCGATCTGGTACAGGGCATTGGCCGCCAGATGTTCTGCCGCCTGTTCCAAGTCCCGGATTCCGCTGGTATTCTTATGCAGATCGATCACTGCATCCAGCCCGTCCCGGGTCAGTGTGCATTCGTTTTCCTGCATTCCGATTCTCTTCAGAACCTTCGGAAGCGCATATCTTGAGAAGATCACCTTCTTCTCCTCCGGCGTATAATCCGGAATCTCGATTACCGCAAACCGGGACATCAAAGGCGCGCTGATCTGATCCTTGTCATTGGCAGTGGCAATCGGATACACCCCTACCGTCGGGATCATGCACTCGATATAATTATCTGTGAACCCAAGATTATCCAGCAGCGTTAAGAGCACATCCGCCGGATTCCCATTTCCTTTTCCGGCCGCTGCCTTATCCAGCTCATTGATGATAAATACCAGGTTTGATTCTCCCGCCATGGAAAAGGCATCCATGATGATCCCCGGTTTCGCGTTGGCATAGATCCTGGAACTTCCTGTCAGCTGCTCCGGGTCGTTGATGGAGCTCATATCAAGAGTTGTCCAGGGAAGTTTTAATATCCTGGCTACCGCATAGGCGATCTGAGACTTTCCGGTACCTGCCGGTCCTACCAGCAGAAGCCCATAGGCTGGCAATGTATGTGTACGGTTGATCTGGATGATGGTCTCGATGATCCTTTGCTTGACCTGCTCCATCCCATAGAGTTCCTCATCCAGGATGCGGCGGGCTTCCTCAGGATCAATCGCCTGGAAATAATCACTCTTCCAGTGGATATTCATCATGATGGACAACGCCCTCTGGGCGTGGCGCCGCTCTTCCTGGGATACCTCGTTGGATCTGGCTACCGCCAGATTTCTCCTGGCCCAGAGACGGATATTATCGGGAAGTGTCCTGCCTGCACAATTCATGAAATCCGTGATACTCTGGATACTGGTCAGCTTCATGCTGTCTCCGTTCTCCTCTTCGTCCTCATCCGGAATCTCCTCGGACGGTGCATCACTTGAAAGCAGACGCTCGATCATAAACTGCAGGAACCCGTCTTCCGCAGAGAGCTTGGAGCCTCCGCCAAACGCAATCTCCCGAATCTTATATACCGCATAGCCGTCTTCACGCACTGCTCCGGACAGGCGCACATTAATATGATTCTCTCCCAGCCATTTCAACAAGCTCACAAACCGGGCATCAATCTTCAAGATATCCGCGCTGACCGTGCCTGTCTCATCTTTAAATTCAAAAGCGGTCTTCCGGATAGGATTGGTAAAGGTCCCGTTGGAATGATGCTTAAGCTGCCCTTCCCGGTTGTCCAGTACCAGCATCGGATGATCGGCGCTTGCCTCTGGATTACTGGAATAGAAAATTTCATATGTACATTCCGAAGCCTTCTGCTCCTCTGGTGAATTTTTAAAATCAAAAACTGGCATAATGTCTGTCCCTGCTCTTTCCTTCATTTTCCTTTAGTTTAACATAGAAACGGCGGCGGTACAATCTTCGTATCCAATCCGCCGCCAGCAAAAGGACTGCTATGCCCGTAACCGCCATCCCGGCTGTTTTCCCTGCCGCATGATACTGAATCTCTACCTTATGTTTCCCTGCCTCCACCGGGACTCCCAGAAATCCCCCGTTGACCTGTTCTGTTTCTGCCTTTTGACCATCCACCAGTACTGTAAAGCCCTCATCGTAAGGGATAGACGTGATCAGGTAGCCATCGGTCGGTGTTTCAAAGCTTCCGGTAAGGCCGTCCCCGTCTCTGTCCAGAGAGAGACCCACATCCACGATCTGTCCTGTTACCTCTGCCTTTTCCCTGTCTGTACTTCCATACCAGGCTTTCACGTCAGAGATCTCATAGGAGCCTTCTCCAAAGGTAATCTTCAGCTCATCCACATTTTCCAGGCTGCACACATAATAAAAGGTCTTGTTGCCGTTGAAATAAGCGTAGCCACTGGTCGCACTCTGCTTGTTCGTCTCCCCATTCACTGTAATGGATACGTCCGAAGAACGATGCTGGTTTTTCACATCAAATTTCAGGAACAGGTACTGATCGCCTTCCTGCCTGTCTTCCAGCGATATGGTCTGTGTTTTCCCTTCTTTTGAAATATCATATGCCTTTTCCAGAGATGTCAGATCTGCTTCCCTTATTTCAGAGGTCAGAGACACCTTATCACTGTTCCCGGCCACAGAAACGCCTGTCAACGCCAGCTGTTTTTCCGGCCAGGAAAGATTCTTAAATGTTTTCCGGGATATAAGCCGGTCTGTCACATAGCCGACAGGCGCGACATTCTGATTTTCATAAATCGCTATATCTCCGGTCTCCCCTATTTTTATATACCCTTCCGGGATCTCCGCTCCGGTGTCTGTCCGGATCAGCAGATATTTTACCCCCATTAAGTTCAGGAAGACTGGATTATTGGAAGCCTCCTGCATCAGATCATTTCTTGCCGGACGGTTCAGGTGAAAGATTTCCTCCCGGAATGCCTCATAGTCTGCATTGCTGATAGAGGAATAGATTGTTGTCACGTTCTGTCCCGGCACCAGTGACTGATTATCGGCTGCCTTCTCCTGTTCTCTGGTTCCCCGGATCTCCATCCTATACAGGCCCGGATCCTCTGCGCGGATCTGTTCCATGGCTTCTTTCAGACCAGCATCCTGAAATTCCTTCATCCAGTCTGCTTTTACCAGATGCTCTCTCTCCAAATAAACCTGACAGACAGACGCTAGGGTCAGACAGGCCAGTATCCCCAGGCAGGCCGCTCTTTTCCACAGCCGGACGGAAATCAGGAGAAAAATGCCACACATAACCAGATCTACATAAATGACAGCTCTCTCTGTGTCAGCGATCCCATGATTCCAGCTTCCATAAAGCAGCACAAGAGCTGCCATGATATATCCGGCAAGGAGCCGCCAGTTCTCCAGACTTTTTTCCTGTATTTTTTGAAGAAAGGCTGCTGCCAGATATGCCATCAGAGGAAGAAACGGAATGTATGCCTTCATCCGCAGATATAAGCCGCCATTCAGTACAAAAGCCGCGGCGGGAAGGAGCAGCATCAAGGACAGACAGACTGCCAGGTATTTTTCCTTTCCCCTCCGGTAAAACAGACTGACCGCAAGGATTATGACTGCCATAGCAGTCAGTCCCATCCCATATGGACTGTAGAGTATTTTCCACAGACTGATCTGAGGGAGCAGAAGATCCTGAAGACTGTAACTGTTTCCTTCACTACTTCTTCCACCGAGCATGGCAAAAAACACCGGTACCAGATAGAAAAAGGATAAAAGGCCGCCGAAAAACGCGGGATAAAACTGCTTCCACAGGTGTCGGATCAGTCCCACCGGAGACGAGGCCCACTCTTTCTTCCATCCGCACAGGCCATAGATCAGAAGAGCCGTCCCCCCGCCCACTGCAAAATAAAAGCTGGTCAGCACCATGCCAAGTACTCCCAGGGTCAAAAGCGCATATTTCCCCGTCCGGCAATACCTGTCATACCCCATCAGTGTAAGGAGAAGGAAGGGCAGGTAACTGACAAACATGATCTGCATGGAAGTATGAAACACCACCGGCCCTGCCAGTATCAGGAAGAGAGAGGCAAAAAAGCTTTCCTCCTCCCGGAAATGTTCCCTGGACAGCCATAAGTAACAGAGCAGTCCGTCCGCGATCCATGCTGCCAGCATCATCCCCTGTACATAAACTGCCATATCTACAAAGGGGAGCAGAAAGGAAAGCAGATATAAAGGATTGTAGAGCCCATAATATCCGAAGTTATAAATATTCTGGCCTGCCCCGATCTCCATGGCAAAATCCGGGAAAAGATTGCCCGTCTCATAGAATCTCTGCCGGAAATATTCTGGAAATACGATATGCTGGGACAGCCAGTCAGTCTCAGATCCCGCCAGATATCCTCCGCTTATCTTCATCAGAAAAAGGATGATCGGTATGACTGTAAGAACGAGTGGAAACAAAAGTCTCCTGCTGTGTCTGATCTTCTTCATCGCTGGAACTCCTTAAAATATAGATTGGCCGATCTTTGATCTCTGTATAAGCCCTGGCAAGATACTGGCCGATGATTCCAAGGCACAGAAGCTGAACGCCGCCGATAAAGAAGATGACACACATCATAGACGGCCAGCCTGCCACTGGGTCATGCCAGAAAATATTTTTAATAACCAAAAACAGCATCATTGCAAATGCCACGCCGCAGAAAAGAATCCCTCCATAGGATGCCACAGATAACGGGACTGTGGAAAAACCCAGGATTCCGTCCAGAGAATACCGGAACAACTTTGTCATCGACCATTTGGTATCTCCTGCCGCACGCTCCACATTGTGATAAGGCAGCCACTTGGTCTTAAATCCGACCCATCCGAACAGTCCTTTGGAAAATCTGTTACGTTCTCCCAGAGCCAGGATGGCATCGGTCATTTTCCGGTTCATCATCCGGAAGTCCCTGGCGCCCTCCTCAATCTTCACTTTCGAAAGCCGATTGATGCATTTATAGAACGCCCCGGATAAGAAAGAACGGATCCTTGCTTCCCCCGTCCGGTCTTCCCTGCGGGTCGCCACACAGTCGTATTCCCCTTTTTTCAGTGTCTGCAGCATAAGAGGAATGTATTCCGGCGGATCCTGGAGATCCGCATCCATGACTGCCACATAGTCCCCTCTGGCAGCCTGCATCCCTGCATACATCGCTGCTTCTTTCCCAAAGTTTCGTGAAAAAGACAGATAGCGATAACTGTCTCGCTTCTTATGAAATTGTTTCAAAATCTCTGCCGTCCGGTCCGTCGATCCATCGTCCACAAAAATGATCTCCACGTCCGCAGTCTTCATTGCCTTAATGATCTTTTCCATTGCATGGATATAGATCGGAAGTACTTCTTCCTCGTTAAAGCAGGGGACGACGATACTTACAAGTGTTTTCCTGTCCCTGTTCATACAAAAACTCCTTCCTGTCTTTGATCGCACACTACTCTACACCTAATTTGTTATGTTTTTGTGAAAAATAATCTTAAAGATTTCTAAAGATTCTATTTATTACAATAATTGACTATCTCCCCAGAAAAATTTATACTGTTTATCAGGAGTTCAAAAAAATTTATTATAAGCCGGGAGGTTTACCATGAAAGAGAAACATTACAGCAAAGTACCAGTATTTGAAAACGGACTGGCGCAGCCGGTTTTCCCATTTACAGACGGAAAAACCGGCAAGGACTATGATCCTGCTACATCGGACATCGTAAGATATTGTGTGTACGTGGAGTCAGATTATGACATGGACGGAGACGGCAGGCGCGACCTGATCAAGGTGCTCGTCCAGGTTCCAAAAAGCGCCGTGGAAGGAAACTATAAGGCCGCATCTGTGTTCGAAGCAAGGCCCTACTGCGCCGGTGTCCAGGATGACGGCTATGACCACATGAAAGAGGTGGCTGATAAGGAGTACCGCAGATTTGACTTTGCGGATCTTGACCGCAAAGTAGATCCCCGTGTTCCCACCGGTTCTATCAGCGCCATGGAGCTTGCACTGAAGGCAGATCCTTCAGACTGGTATTATCCGGATAAAGGGAACCACAACAGCATGGTCTACGAAAATCTTGATAACTTCAATTATTATCTTGTACGCGGGTTTGCCGTAATCGCAAGCGCCGGATTCGGGGCTCTGGGGTCCGATGGATTTAACTATGTCGGATCTGATTATGAGAGAGACGCATTCAAATCTGTGGTAGAATGGCTGCACGGCGACCGCACTGCCTATGCAGACAGAGAAGGTACGATCACCACAGCAGCGGACTGGTCAAACGGCAATGTTGCCATGACCGGAAGATCTTATGCAGGAACCATGCCCTTCGCCGTGGCTACCACCGGCGTAGAAGGACTAAAGACGATCGTTCCCGTAGCCGGTATCTCTGACTGGTACAGCCAGCAGAACATGCAGGGCGCACAGCGCTACTGGCCAAAAGAGATGCTGAACAGCTATCTTGCATACTTCTGTTCCAGCCGCTATAACGATGAGACTTTAACAGAAAAGCAGCTGGACGACATCGCCGCATTTCATCATGAGCTGAGTCTGCGGCAGCTGAAATGTGGATTTGACTATGACGAGGACTTCTGGGGAAGCGGAAATTACCGTTTACATGCGGACAGGATCCGATGCAGCGCATTGATCGTGCAGGGATTGAATGATGAAAACGTATCTACGAAACAGTTTGAAATGATGCTGAAAGCATTCCAGCAATCCGGTCAGACTGTAAAGACAATCCTTCACCAGGGACCACATATCACGCCGACCATGCCGAACAAAAATTACGGGATCCTGATCAATGGCAGATTCTATGATGATATTGTCAACGAATGGATTTCTCACTATCTGTACGGTATCGAAAACGGTGCAGAGGCGATGCCTGCAGTTCTTGTGCAGACAAACTACGATCAGAAGAAATGGGAAACTGCCGATTCCTGGGATACCGGACATACCATGAAGCTTGAAAGCAACGCTGCCGGCACTACTGTCATTGATACAGACTGGGAGGCTGCCGGTATCAGCGCCGAAAACTTTGATGATGTGATGGGCGTAAAGTCCACAAATATGGGCAGACGATATGTGACGGCTCCTTTTGAAGAGCCGGTAACGATCCAGGGAACCGTATGCCTGAACTTAAGAGCCGCATTAAAAGACGGGGATATTGAAAACGACTTTAACCCGGAAAACAGAAATGACGTAGACACGCTGACGATGCAGCTGGGTTCTTCAAAGGTTTCCGGAAGAATGGATGATGTGGAAATCGCAGTTCTTCTCTGTGATGTATGCGATGAAGCATTTGACAGCATTCAGACAACTGATCCGGAGAGAAACATCATCCCCGTAAAAACAGTAAAAAAAGGCGGAATCATAAACGGCGGAGATCTGCCACCCTTTGATGAAGCAGAATTCTCCACCGTACATAAAAATTACCGCGTCATCACTCGTGCTTTCGCAGACCTCTGTAATCCGGGGGCCGGCTATGAACCGGAGACAGCGGCAGACAGTATTGAACTGAAAAAAGGCGAGTACCACGATTACCATGTATATCTGTGCGCGACCAGATATACAGTGGAACCGGGACACCGCCTTGCCCTGGTGGTTGCTACCGAAGATCCGGTAAACTGTATGATCCATAAAACATACTCCATCGAAATCGACAATGCTTCTGTAAATGCAGTCGTTCCGGTCACAGTGGAAACGAAGGACCGCCAGATCAGTTAAACAGACAGATCCCGGTATGCCGGAAATCCATATGCACTTTCTGCGCTGGTGACCGCACGGATGATAGCCTCGCTCATCACCTCGGCCGCCAGCGTTCCAGTAAGATCCTGGTCCGCCTGTACTGTCCCTGTGGAGACCGCATAAATGCTGTCTCCATCTGCGGTCGTATGGACGGGCCGGACAGACCTGGCGTATCCGTCATGAGCCATCCCTGCAATCTTACAAAGAGAAGCTTTCCCAAAATCTGCATTGGTCATGACCACGCCAATTGTGGTATTACCTGTGAATTTATTTTCTACCACTTCCGTACTCGCATACATCAGTTCCTCAGTCTTCCGGAAGGATTTCTTATCTTCCCCCAGAAGCCCGGCAATCTTTCTGCCCGTTTTCCAGTCATAGATATCACCCAGGGCATTCACCGCCACTACGGCTCCTACCTGCAGTCCGTTCAGCTCTACTGCATAGCTTCCGATTCCAGACTTCATACAAAAATCCATACCTGCAAATTTGCCGACAGTAGCCCCACATCCTGCTCCAAAATTGCCATCCTGATAATTTCCCTTTTCCGCATTTTTACATGCTTCGTACCCCATCGAACGATCCGGCCTTGTAAATGGATCTGCGACGGTCAGATCAAAGAGATCGGACTGGCATACCAGCGGCACCTTCGTCACCCCTACATCAAACCCGATTCCTCTCTCTTCCAGATACTGCATCACTCCGTCTGCCGCGCCAAGGCCAAAGGCACTCCCTCCTGCCAGCACGATTCCATAGATTTCCTGGGCTGCTGCCAGAGGATTCAAAAGCTCTGATTCTCTGGATGCAGGCCCGCCGCCCCGGACATCCAGTCCTGCCTTCATACCTGTTTCCGAGAGAAAGACCGTACATCCTGTCCCGGCCTTATCGTCCTGAGCCTGGCCGATTCTGATTCCTTCTATTTCCCTGATACTGATCTCCCGCTTCATATCCCTGCTCCTCTCACTCGATGCTTGCCATAAACAGTTCATAAAAATCATCTTCTCCGTCAATCTTAGGAGAATTTTCTCCGCCGCCGTTGGTGCTGCGCTTCATGGCTGCATAAAACTCTTCTCCCGCACACACCAGCTCCATCTCATAGATCTCATATCCCAGTTCCCGGCAGACCCGGCAGAAAGCTCCCAGAGGGTCGCTGTCTTTTCGTGTCGCCAGCAGTCTTTCCCTGATATCCTCTTCGTGCAGGGCACGGGTCTGTAATTCGTCCAACATTTCCACAGTACTTGCCATAAAACTCTCCTTTCTCTGAATGTACTTCGCTTCTACCTTTTATTATATCCGTATTTTTCTTCCTGCCACAGCATACACTACCACGACCAGCGGCACGGTCAGAAGCAGCACTGGATAGAACAGCTCAATCGGCAGATGTCCAAACAGAAAACCGCCGATAACAGGACCCAGCGTCATGCCAAGATCCATGCCGATATAGTAGGTGCTGTTTGCCAGGCCTCTCTTTTCTCTCCCTGCCAGCAGGATCGCCGTAGACTGGCAGACAGAGCACATGATCCCATATCCTCCTGCGATAAAGGCCGCTGCCACGAACATCAAAAGATTGCTCTTCATTTCCGCCAGAAAGAAAATACCAAGAAATGCACTGACACAGCTGATCCCCAGAAAACGCCGGAAAGGAAGGCGGTCAAACCAGTCCTTCAGACACAGTCTTAAAATCAGGAGAACCAGTGCATAAGCAGGGAAGAACAGACTGACAGAAACGGGCAGTTGTCTTGTCTCTACATAGCTGACCAGAAATGACTGGGTCGCACAGTAGGGAATGGCAAACAGCATAATGATAAAGGCAATCGGAAGTACTCTTATCTCCACCAGTTCCAGCTTTCTTTCACTGCTTTTGACCGGTTCTCCCCGGTCCGTAACAAACTGGATCACCACTGCCGTTGCAATGGCAAACCCTGTGGCGATCACAAAGGCCACACGATAGCCGAAAGTCTGATAGATCGTAACTCCGATGGCCGGAGCTGTGGCCATCCCAAGGGCATTCATTGTCCCATAAAGGCCCATGCCGGAACCGATCTTTTCTTTTGGCAGCATATCAGACATCCAGGTGGTCATGCAGACAGAGCAGCAGGCAAATCCCACGCCATTGACCAGACGTGCGATCATAATGATCACCTCATTAGAAGCTGCCACATACCCCAGACAGGCAGTGATCATAAAAACAGTCCCCGCAAAAGTCAACTTGTACTTGCTGATTTTATCTGCCAGATTTCCGGCAATCGGACGGCAGATCAGGGAACACAGATTCATCAGGCCGCCGATCAGCCCCATCACCGCCGCAGACGCCCCGATACTCCCTGCAAATCCGGTAATCAGCGGTGTTACCAGCATAGAACTGGACATATAGAAAAAGCTGGCCGCCAGGATCAGAATGATATTTTTAGTATAAATCTTCTGGTGCACGTTTTTCTCCTCCAATCGCAGTCAGGATCAGTCGGACGCAGGTATCCTCTCCCAGATATCCACTGTCCAGGATCAGTTGATAATTCTGACAGACTCCCCATTCCCGTTTTGTAAAGTGCCGGTAATAGGCATTTCTCTCCCGATCCTTTTCCTGCAGCCGTTTCATAGCCGGGACTTCTGTCCTGCCATATCTCGCCTCGATCCGTCTGGCCCGGAACTTCTCCGATGCATGGATCAATACATGGAAGGAATCCACTCCCGCCTCCTGAAGAATATAGTCTGCACATCTGCCCACTATAATACAGGGATGTTCCGCTGCTTTCAGGATGATTTCTTTCTGGATTCGATAAAGCTCTTTTTGCGGATCTTCGTAACCGGGTGCATTGGACAACAGAAAATCATCCAGCAGGCGCTTTCCCTTCCGCAGATGCTCCCCCTCATTTTCAATATATTCATGGGTATAGCCAGATTCTTCCGCCGCTCTTTCCACGATCTCTTTATCCAGAAACGGGATGCCCAGTTCTTTTGACAGTCGCTTCGCGATACTGTGTCCGCCACTCCCAAACTGCCGGCTGATGGTGATAACTGGCTTTTTCTGTATGTTCTTCATTGTTCCTGCCCTCTTTTACGTCTTTTTGTCATTTTAACATATTTGAGGGGAAATGAAAACGAATGCCATTGTATCCTCCCCACTCTGCCTTTATAATAGAAATATACGATCAACAGAGCGAGGATAAATCATGCATTATACCATACCACACTATTTCAGACAATTTCGTTGTATCGGCGGCAGCTGCCCGGATACCTGCTGCGCCGGATGGCAGATCCAGATCGATCCGGCCTCTCTAAAAAAATACAGACAGACAAAGGGGCCTCTTGGCGCGCGTCTTCATAACGAGATCAACTGGAAGGAGCAGTGTTTCCGCCAGTATCATGGGCGTTGTGCGTTTTTAAACGAGGAAAATCTATGTGATCTGTATCTGGAGGGCGGCGGAGAAAAAGCCTTTTGCCGGACCTGCAGGCTTTACCCAAGACATATCGAAGAATTTGAGGGACTAAGAGAGATCTCCCTGTCACTTTCCTGCCCCGCTGCCGCACGATTGATCCTGGAGCGCCCGGAGCCGGTTCGTTTTCTGCATGGAGAGCGGGAAAAAGAGGAGTCCTATCCGGAATTTGATTTCTTTTTATTTACCAAGCTGATGGATGCCAGGACGCTCCTGTTCCGGATCCTTCAGGCCCGGGAACACCCCATGAGGCTCCGGCTGGCTGCCGCTCTGGCGCTGGCCCATGATCTCCAGGTCTGTATCAGTCGCGGTTCATTATTTGAAGCAGATGACCTTCTGGCACGCTATGAGGATCCTGCTTTTCCGGGACGTCTCCCCGGAAAACTGTCCTCATTAAAAATTCCGGAAGACATGCAAAGGCACACCCTCCGGAATCTTTTTTCGATCCTGGACCATCTGGAAGTTCTTCGGCCGGACTGGACAGTTTTCCGGAAACAGGCCGAAAAAACACTGTCAGATACACCTGTCATGCCACAAAAAGCAGAAGAATCCTTCCGTCAGTTTTTCTCAGACAATGTAGCAGAACAGCTGATGGTCTATTTCTTATTTACTTACTTTGCCGGAGCCGTATACGATGGAGACGCCTGGGGAAAGATGAAGTTCTCTTTTGCATCCCTCATCCTGATCCGTGAGCTTTTCCGCGCTGAATGTATCCAGGATCCTTCTTCCGCCGACGAAGAGCGTCTGCTCCGGACTGCCGTCCGTTTCGCCCGTGAACTGGAACACTCTGATCCTAATAAAGAGCAAATGGAAAAATGCCTGAGAGATGAACGTCTCTTCAATCTGACACACATGCTTTCATGCATTTAAAAAGGGAGGTTTTCGCCTCCCTTTCATTTTTTATCGCTTCTCTTACAGTTTGCTGTATGCCTCATCATCCACAGCTTCCAGCCATTCGTTTGAAGCACCTTCTGCCGGGACTTCGATAGCCAGATGCTGGAACCAGCTGTCCTTTGCTGCTCCATGCCAGTGTTTTACTTCCGGCGGAATGTTCACAACATCTCCGGCCTTCAGCTCCTGTGCAGGTTTTCCCCACTCCTGATACCAGCCGCGCCCACCTGTTACAAGCAGGATCTGTCCACCTTTGTGATGAATATGCCAGTTGTTGCGGCATCCCGGTTCGAATGTCACATTGCCGACTCCCACTCTCTCTGTCGTGAGCATCTTTAAGTAGCTCTGTCCGATGAAATACTGTGCAAACGCTGTGTTTGGCTCGCCGATCTCAAATACGTTTCCGCCTCCCAGGTCTTGTTTCATTCTTTCTGTATCCATGTATAACTCCTCCCGTTTGAAATACAATTTTTTGTCTGTATCTATTGTATAACCGGGTGGAGTCTATCGGCAAATACTTAGTTTACATAGTAAAATATGCCCGGGAGGTATGATAACAGAAATCAGGCTGTCGCAGAGTAATCTGCATCTTTTTCTTTTACACGCTCGTCTTCCTTCCAGTCTTCTTTCTTCACATTCATCACCAGCATCTGCAGCCGGTTTTCCAGATTTGCGAAGCTGACGTCCGGATCATAGTCCAGTGACAGGATCTGTGCGTCTGGATACATCTCTTTCAGACGCTTGACGATCCCCCGGCCTACTACGTGGTTCGGCAGGCAGCCGAAAGGCTGAAGGATGATAAACGCCCGGCACCCATGCTCCGCATGGTGGAGGATCTCTCCAGGGATCAATACCCCCTCGCCTGCATCAAAAGTGTGGGGAATAACGGCATCGCTTTCCTTCACCAGCTCCGGCAGACGGCAGGCCCGTTCATATAGCGGATGAGCCTTTGCAATACGGTCTGTCAGTGCATGAGCCACATCAAATGCTTTATTTGCCGTGGCATACCACAATTTTTCAAGCACCGGCTTATGTACATGATACTCTTTTACCTGTGCATTTTTATTAAAGTATATTTTCCGGATTACATCTGTCATCCGCGCCTCGATGATTTCAAAACCATTTTTTTCCAGATAAGCTTCGATATCGTGGTTCGCTCCCGGATGGAAGTTTAAGAGATATTCCCCGACGATCAATACCCGCGGCTTAGGTTTTGAACGGTCATAATCAATCTGATCCATCACCCTCACTGCCTTGGAAAAGCCTTTTGCGGCTCCACGGATCCCGTGTTCCTCCAGCCCATGGATTACCAGATCCATAGCATGTTCAAATGCCTCATCAGCACTTCCTTTCACCGTCTCATACGGACGGATCTTCCGGAGCAGTTCTTCCAGCACATCGATCATCGGCAGTGCAAATGCGATCCTGAGAGATGCGGCCAGATTCATCTTATATCCTGGATGAAGATTGTGACTGTCCTTATCATCATTGGTCAGAATGGGAACCTGCGGAAATCCGGCATCATCCAACGCTTTTCTGAGCAGCGCACTGTAATGAGTCAGCCGGCAGTCTCCAATATATTTTCCCATGGCAATCGCCGTATGGTCCGCATCATATTTTCCGCTCTTCAGCGCGGCAAGAGCTTCTCCGATCACGACCTGTGCCGGAAAACAGATATCATTATGTACATACTGTTTGCCAAGACGGATGGCCGTCTCTCTTCCGATTTCCAGTGGTTCTGCCCGGAGTCCCTGCTTTTTCATAGCTGCTGACATGACGCGTGAAAACGCATGGGAAGTATTTGGTACCAGCACTACCTTCTCCTTCCGGTCCCGGTCTGTAAATTTCACCGGATAAGGCTCTCCCAGCTCTTTTACGTTCAGCTGTTCTCCTTGTTTTTTCTTCATATCCCTCTTCATATTTAAAGTTTCCACAAAAGAGCGGACACGGATCCTGAGCGGTCCCTGCACATCACTTTCGTCCAGCTTCAGCACCAGAGGCGTCTTTCCGGAGATCTCCTTCATAACCCGGATGATCTCATCCGACAGATAGGCGTCATGTCCGCAGCCAAAACTTACGATCTGCACATACTCAAGCCTTGGATCCCTCGCCGCCAGGATCGCAGAGGACAGCATTCTGGCGTGATAGTTATTGACAATATCAAGCGTACTTCCAGACAGATCGGTCTGATTTGCCTCTGGCAGAGAATCTGCCGTCAGCACAGAGATCCCCAGGCTGGTGAACAGAGACGGAAGGTCATGGTTTACCAGTGAGTCTGTCTGGTAAGGTCTTGCCGCCAGTACGACTGCATAGGTCCCTCGCTTCTCTGCTTCTTTTAATACCTTGTCACCTGCTTCCAGCATCTGCCGGCGGAAGCTTCCCTGTGCCTCATCGGCGGCCCGGATCGCCGCCCGGGTCTCCTCTGCCGGGATCTGGAAGGTGTCTTCCATATATTTTATCAACTGTGAAGTGCGATCCTCCCTGGTATACCAGAAGAATAGCGGTGCATCAAACGGAATCCCGAACCGCTGCTGCGGATTATCGGAGTTTTGTATGATCAGCGGATAGCCTTTGACCACTGCACACATGGATTCACTGGTCTTCTCCGTATTTTCCGGCGGAATCGTACTGATAGACGGCAGGAAGATCCGATCCACCTTCTGTTTTGCCAGATCTCTTAAATGTCCGTGTACCAGCTTGCCCGGAAAGCATACTGTATCCGAAGTCACGGCAGACAGGCCGTTTTCATACATCTTTCGTGTGCTGGCATGGGATAGTTTTACCCGGAAGCCGAGTCCTTTGAAAAACGTAGTCCAGAAGGGCATCGTATCCCAGAAAAACAATACCCGTGGAAGGCCGATCGTGATTCCCCGATCCTTAACAGGTGCGGCACATGGGTAATCCTGGAACAGAAGCTTTTCTCTTAACTCAAACAGATTCGCCGTTTTTGTCTTCTCCTCCGTTTTTTCCCGAAGCTTCGTCCGTACACTCTCATCCTTTGGATCTCCCAGAATTTCACCTCGCTCACACCGGTTGTTGGTAACCCAGGAGCTTCCGTTGGAAAACCGGATGATCGTGCGTTTACAATGGTTTGCACAGAACGGGCAGGGCATATCCGCCTGCTGTGTATATGAAAAATCTTCCAGCGCATCCAGGCCGATAAATGTCCTTTCCCCATCCTGCATTCGTTCCTTAGTGAGCAGAGCGGCTCCGATGGCCCCCATGACGCCCGGATAAGGCGCACGGATCACCTGTCTGCCTGTGTACTGTTCCAGAGCCCGCAGCACCGCATCGTTCTGAAAGGTTCCTCCCTGAACCACGATCGTCTTTCCAAGACTTTCCATGTTGGAAATACGAATTACCTTGGTAAATACATTCTCTATAATGGACCGGCACAGTCCGGCCATGATATCTCCCGGCAGCTTTCCATTGCGCTGCTCGGTAACAATACTGCTGTTCATAAATACTGTACAACGGCTTCCAAGCTTCGCGGGACTCTTGGAGTCAAATGCGGTCCTTGCAATCTCTTCTACCGGAATTCCCAGAGAAGATGCAAAATTCTCCAGGAAGGATCCGCAGCCAGAAGAGCAGGCTTCATTGACTACGATATTCGTAATAATACCGTTCTCCAGCCAGATTGCTTTCATGTCCTGGCCTCCGATATCCAGGATAAAGGATGCGTCCGGCACATACTTTGCAGCCGCCCTCGCATGCGCAACCGTCTCCACCACATGGCATTCTGCTGAAAATGCATTGGCAAACAACTGCTCCCCATATCCGGTCGTACCTACACCCAGGATTTCTAACACGGCTCCTGCGTCCTCATACCGCTTCTTCATCTGTAAAAGTGCTTCCTTTGCCACATCCAGAGGCGCCCCCTTATTGGAAGCATAAAAGGAATCCAGTATTTCTTCTTTTTCATCCATCAGCACGAACTTTGTGGTCGTACTCCCGGAATCAATCCCTAAATAAGCCCGGACCGTCTCCCCGGCTGAAGGCTGATAAGGCTTCCACTTGGGCAGCGCATGAATACGCTCAAACTCCTGGCGCTCTTCATCCGAGGAAAAGAAGGGCTCCGCCTTTTCCCCTGTGCGTTTGATTTCTTTTGCTGCCGACATCAGGCACTCAGCCAGATACTCCGGCCGTTCCGGCAGAGCCTTTTCATCTTCAGAGCGCTCCAGGGAAAGGGCAGCGCCATAGGCCATCATCAGCTCTGGATGTTCCGGAATCAGCACATCCTTTTTGGCAAGTCCCAGCCGCTGTGCAAATACCCGGATCAGAACCGGGTTGAAAGTCAGCGGTCCTCCCTCAAAGACTACCGGGCTTTTGATCTCCAGCCCCTGGGCCAGTCCTCCGATGGTCTGCTTTGCAATAGCATGAAAGGCAGACAAAGCAAGATTCTCCTTCGACACCCCCTGGTTCAGAAGGGGCTGGATATCCGTTTTCGCATACACACCGCACCGTCCGGATACATCATATACACAGTCTCCCTGGTCTGCCATCTTATTAAATTTTTCGATAGGAATATTAAGAACCGAGGCAATCTCATCGATAAAAGCTCCGGTGCCGCCTGCACAGCTTCCATTCATCCGCATATCATAGACTTCCGGCTGCTCTGTATTTTCATTTTTCCGGAAGAAAATAATCTTGGCGTCCTGGCCTCCCAGCTCAATGGCAGTCCCCACTTCATCATATTTCTCGCACAGAGCTACTGAGTTTGCCACTACTTCCTGGATGTAACAGGCATCCAGCGCCTCCGACAAAGGCTTTGCACCGGATCCGGTCAGCACCAGCCGGATCTTCGCGCCGGGAAAACTGTCCTGCATTTTTAAAAGTGCATCTGCCACACTCTTCACCTGATCTGCATGGTGCCGTCGGTAGTCCGAATACAGGATATTTCTCGTCTCCGGATCCATCACCACGATTTTTGTTGTCGTGGAGCCCACATCAATTCCCACATGTAAGATTTCTTTATCCTTTTTCATAAAAACTCCAGCTTTCTTTTGTATTATATAAGATTAAAATCAGATATCTCGTAATTTTACCCTGATATTCTATTATAGTACGGATTTCTGAAATGTAAATTTAGAGGTTGACATTTTTATATGCTAAATTATAATTACTATTAGTAATTACTATTGATAATTATAAAAAAGTCGGAGGAAATGCAAGATGGAAATAAAAGATGTCAAATTGTTTCTGGACTCCTGTCATGCCGCCAAACGGATTATCGAGCTGATGCCCAAGCTTCCCAAAGGGATGACTCCCAGACACATTCACGTCATCGATGCGATCTGGCAGATCAGCCAGGAATACGGTGCGGTAAAAGTCAGCGATGTCAGCCTGTTTCTTAAGGTTACCCGTCCCAGCGTAACAAGGCTGATCAACGAGCTTGCCGACCTGGGCGTGGTACAAAAGCTGCCCGATCCTGTGGATCACCGCAGCACCCTGGTAAAACTGACCGGTCTCGGGCAAAAATACTATGATTTTTATGTGGATCAATATCACAGCTGGCTGGCCAGACAATGTTCAGACATCGATCCGGAATGTTTCCGTATCACAGCTGAAACCTTGTTTCATGTATTTGAGATCTTAAGTATGCAGAAAATGGAGGTACCTGAAAATGAATGAATCAGATAAAAAAATAGACCTGAAGCTAATCCTGTCAATCATAGCCGCCGGCATTATGTCTTTTTCCGGCGTTGTGGTAGAAACTGCCATGAATGTTACCTTTCCTTCTTTAATGGAAGAATTCCAGATCGGCACCTCTGCGGTGCAATGGATCACTACCGGATATCTCCTGGTCCTGGCAGTTATTATCCCCACATCTTCTTATTTAAAGAAACGTTTCCGGATGAAAACATTGTTTATCACTGCCATCGTCCTGTTTATCATCGGAACAGTCATGGCTGG